>DUNZ01000130.1 GCA_012839085.1 Clostridiales bacterium | reverse complement strand
TGAGTGCTTCTGTTTTTATATTCTGTAAAATGCAATTAGAAAATAAATTTGGAATTTAAAAACTTACAAGTTTCTAGAAATTGGGTAACTCTACTATCTAATTAGGTACGAGTTTCGCAATTACCTATTAGTTCTAATAACTTACAAATTTAATGTAAACTACACTAAAAATTTATATTCAATATGATAACTATGTATGAATAAGACATGCTTCATACTATAAGTACAGTATAGTAGGGATAGCCCTCTATTGGCAAGGACTTTTATATTCTAAAATATATTTTTTTGTGTATTTTATATAAAATTCTCGTAAAACGGAAAAAAAATTTATTGTTATTTTTTTAACAATTGTTTTGACAAATATATTCCCATCTGATATATTTAAGTCATAATCAAATTGTTAATATTTTAACAAATTGGATTATGCAAAATTTAATTATGTAAACTATCTTGTGATAACCAAAAGCATATTCGCTTTTTAAACTTTGTAAATTGCAAAATTGCAAACTATCGAAAGGAGGATATTTATGAGTAATAAAGTACAACCCACACCCAAAGAGCATGTAGATTCTTTAGTTAATAAAGCCCAGGTGGCTTTGCAAGAATTCTTAGAAATCGATCAAGAAAAAATTGATCATATAGTACATGAAATGGCTTTGGCTGGTCTAGCAAAGCAGCAAACATTAGCAAAAATGGCAGTCGAAGAAACTGGCAGAGGTATCTATGAGGATAAGATAACAAAGAATATTTTTGCTACAGAATATGTTTGGAATTCTATAAAGTATCAAAAAACAGTTGGCATTATTGAGGACAATGAAGAAGAGGATTATATGATTGTTGCAGAGCCAGCTGGTATTGTAGCAGGAGTAACGCCTGTGACAAATCCCACTTCAACAACTATGTTTAAGTGTATCACTTGTATAAAAACACGCAACCCAATCATATTTGGTTTTCACCCCAGCGCTCAAAATTGTTCGAAAGAAGCGGCTAAAATTTTATATGATGCTGCTGTAAAAGCTGGTGCTCCCAAAAATTGTATCCAATGGATTGAGTACCCTTCCATTGATGCTACAAGAGAACTTATGAATCACCCGGGGGTATCCATGATCTTAGCAACCGGAGGCTCCGGTATGGTAAAACAGGCTTATTCCGCAGGTAAACCTGCTTTAGGTGTTGGCCCAGGTAATGTTCCTTGTTTTATCGATAAATCTGCCAATTTGAAGAGAGCTGTAAATGATTTGGTTTTATCCAAATCTTTTGATAATGGTATGATCTGTGCTTCTGAGCAGGCTGCCATTGTTGAAGCCTCTGTTTATAACGATTTTGTTGATTTAATGAAAAAGGCAGGTTGTTATTTTGCGACAAAGGATGAAATAAAACTTCTTGAACCAATTATTATTAATTTAGAAAAAGGAACTGTCAATCCATCTATTGTTGGTCAATCTCCAGTTACTATAGCAGCCATGGCTGGAATTAAAATTCCTTCTGATACAAAGATACTCTGTACTGAGATTGATGGAGTTGGTCCAAATTACCCTCTGTCCAAGGAAAAACTCTCCCCTGTTCTGGCAGTTATTAAAGCCAAAACAATAGAGGAAGGTTTCCAGTTGTGCGAAACCATGATTGAAATTGGTGGTTTAGGACATTCAAGCGTAATTCATTCCAATGATGATAATGTAATAAATAATTTCTCAGCTAGAATGAAGACTGGTAGAGTTATTGTAAACTCTCCATCAACCCATGGTGCAATTGGAGATCTATACAATACTAACATGCCCTCTCTCACCTTGGGCTGCGGTACCTACGGTGGTAACTCCACAACCCGTAATGTTTCCGCTGTTGATCTAGTTAATTATAAAAGAGTAGCTAAGAGGAGAGTAAATATGCAATGGTTTAAGGTTCCTAGTAAAATTTATTTTGAATCAGGATCAATTTCATACCTTGCAAAAATGCCTAACATTACAAAAGCATTTATTGTTACTGATCCCTCTATGACTGACCTAGGATATGTAAATAAAATTTTATACCAGTTAAGAAAACGTAAAGATTATGTTCATTCTGAAATATTTAATCAAGTAGAACCAGACCCCAGCTTAGAAACCATCTATAAGGGCGTTGAAGAAATGAACAAATTTAAGCCAGATGTTATCATTGCTCTTGGTGGAGGTTCCGCTATTGATGCAGCAAAAGGAATGTGGCTCTTCTATGAACACCCCGATGCAGATTTTAAAAATATGTCATTAAAGTTCTTAGATATAAGAAAACGGGCCTATAAATTCCCTCCTTTAGGCAATAAGGCACAATTTGTAGCTATTCCTACCACTTCAGGCACAGGATCTGAAGTAACATCCTTTGCTGTAATATCAGATAAAATAGAAAATAAGAAGTATCCTTTGGCTGATTATGAACTAACTCCCGATGTGGCAATCATTGATCCTGATTTTGTTATGACGGTTCCTAAAAATTCTACAGCATGGACTGGTATGGATGTTTTAACCCATGCAATTGAAGCATATATCTCTATTCTTGCTTCTGATTATACAGATGCTCTGGCAATACATGCAATTGATATGGTTTTTCAATATCTAAGACCCTCTTACCAAGAAGGTGCTTCTAATCCTATAGCCAGAGAAAAAATGCATAATGCTTCTACCATTGCAGGAATGGCCTTTACCAATGCATTTTTAGGAATTAACCATTCCTTGGCCCACAAACTAGGTGGCGAATATCATATTCCTCATGGATTAGCCAATGCAATTCTTTTACCACATGTCTTACGCTACAATGGGGTGGAATGTCCTACTAAGTTCAATTCCTTCCCCAAATACGAAAGCTATATTGTAAGTGATAAAATATACACTCTTATGAAAAAACTTGGTAAAAATCCTAAAACAAAGGCTGATGCAGTAGAAATCCTGGCCAAGGATATTGAAGACTTGAATAAAGACTTAGGAATTCCTGCAACATTAAAGGATTATGGTATTGACGAGAAAGATTTCCTTTCTAAAGTACCTGCTTTAGCAGATTTAGCCTTTGGAGATCAGTGTACAACAGCAAATCCTAGGTTACCATTGGTCACGGAACTTGAGGAGATATACCTGCTAGCTTATTACGGAAAGGGTAACCTACCTAAAAAACAGAAATAATTTATAAACAAGAAATTCTCTGCCAAACATATAGAAAAACGGTTGTTATAAGGTAACTACCTTTAACAACCGTTTTGTCTTGCTTACTCCATATAATTATTACAGTTTACCGCTTGACTTAATGCCTTTTTTTCATCTTCCGATAGTTCAATGAAAGATTCTCCCTTGATTATTTCCTTTAGATAGGTATAACATCCTTCCCTACTACTATGTACGGAGTTTAACAAAAAACCTGTGTTTTCTTTATTCAATAATACTAGGACAAAACTTAGTTTGCCTCCCATTTCTTTGAAGGCATCATATTTTACTACACCTATTTTTTGATAGGTTAACAATAGATTTTCTTTGATTTTCTCTATGTTTTGATTAATGTTTTTTGTTTCTGCTTCTAACTTGTCTATGGCAGCAAATCTCGATAAAATCTGACTTTCCAGATTCTCGCCAGAAGCACCTGCCATGAACTTCTTGTACTTTTTATTTAATTTACTCATTCTAATGAATAAAACAATTATCATAGTTACGAATAATATGGACGAAACCATAAGACTAAGTACTATAATTAATGAATTTTCCTCAATGAAATCCATTATGTTCATAAGTTTTCCTCCTAATAATGTGTATTTTATATTATATTTATCCTATGGATGCAATCAGATCTACTAACCGATCCAATTCTTCTTCTGAATAATACTCTATTTCAATTTTCCCTTTATTATTATTTTTCCGTTGAATTGAAACCTTGGTTCCAAAAATATGTTTGAATTTCTCCTCTAGATCTCGGTAAATAAAATCATCTTCCCTTGTTGCAGCTAATGCTTTTTCCAGTTTATTAGATAAAACTTGTTTTACAAGCCTTTCCGTCTCCCTAACACTCATTTTCTCATCAAATATTTTACATGCAAGATTGTATTGTTTTTCTGGATCTTCTATAGCTAGTAGAGCCCTAGCATGTCCACTGGAAATCAATTCGTCGATTAACATCTGCTGTACTCTTCCATCTAACTTTAAAAGACGCATTGAATTGGTGATTGCCGTCCTACTTTTTGAT
Organism: Clostridiales bacterium; assembly: GCA_012839085.1. Lineage (GTDB taxonomy): Bacteria > Bacillota > Clostridia > Lachnospirales > Lachnospiraceae > Mobilitalea. Next base: position 1,709 of record DUNZ01000130.1, on the reverse strand, counting down.
ACTCTTTCTGCTAATTCATCCTGTTTTAAATGAAATTCTTCAATTAATCTTTGATAAGTCTGAGCTTCTTCTATGGGATTCAAATCTTCTCTTTGAATATTTTCTATTAATGCAATTTCAATAACCTCTTGTGGGGAATATTCCTTTATAATAGCTGGTACTTCTTTTAAACCAGCCATTCTGGCAGCACGCCATCTTCTCTCTCCTGCAATTATTTCATAGTACTTTCCTTTTTTCTGTAATATTAATGGTTGAATTATTCCATACTGTTTAATGGAATCTGCTAGTTCTTGCAATGAATCCTCATCAAACTTCTTTCTTGGCTGTGATTTATTTGGCTCTATATCTGTAATACGAATCAATGTTTCACGTGAAACATTTTCGTTTGTTGCTTTATTATCAACTATCTTCTCGGGTATCATGATATCTAAACCTTTTCCTAATCCCTTCTTTATTGCCATTGTTACCTCCTATATTTCATTTATATATATTAATCACAAAAAACAAAATTTCTTTAATATTTCTAACAAAGTACTTCTTTATAAACTCAATTTATGAATAGAAATAGACTTCTTCCCTCTACTTATCTGTTTTTCTTCTACAAAAATAAGTCTAACTGTCAACACTCCGTGACCTAGGCCACTTCGTAATGACATTTACTATCCTCGTCAGTCCCCTTCCTATCCGAAGTGTTTTTCATTCTAGAGTCAAACTTTGAAAACTCCTATTAACAAAACACCAAAAACACCAAAACTATAGCAATTGATAAATAAAAAACTACGATTTCTTCCTTTTAAATCTTTTTTCCTTTTTATCATTTATTTCATAAAGATTGTTCTGATCTCTCTCTATTACTTCTTCTGCTAGCTGGCGATATCCCTCAGCACCAGCCGATTTAGAATCGTAAATATTTATGGGTAGACCATGACTAGGTGCCTCTGCTAAGCGAACATTTCTTGGTATTATGGTTTTATATATATTTTGTCTAAGATTTTCTTTTACATTTTCAACAACTTGAAGAGATAGATTGGTTCTAGCATCAAACATGGTAAATACGACCCCTTCGATGTCTAGTTTGGGATTTAATCTTTGTTTCACCAAATTTATGGTATGAATCAATTGGGTTAGCCCTTCCAAAGCATAAAACTCACATTGAATCGGTACTAATACCGTATCTGCAGTAGTCATCGCATTAACTGTAAGGGTATTTAAGGAAGGAGGACAATCGATAATAATATAATCATATTCTTCCTTAACTAAATCAATATGCTTTTTTAATATGTACTCTCTACTTTCAATTCCGATTAGCTCAATTTCTGCACCAGCAAGATTAACATTAGAAGGCAGTACATCGAGATTGGGAAATTGATCATGAATAACACATTCTTCAAAAGTACATGCTCCTATCATCAATTGATAGACGGTATTCTCCAGATCGTATTTATTAATCCCTAGTCCACTGGATGTATTACCCTGAGGATCGATATCGATTGCTAATACTCTTTTGTCTCTTTCAGCTAAACACGCAGAAAGGTTAATTGCTGTTGTTGTCTTTCCTACTCCACCTTTTTGATTAGCAATTGCTATAATTCTACTCATATATTCCACCCTCCAGTAAGAAATTACCCAATTATTCTTGAATTAGATATTCATTCATCATTATAACATCTTTTTAAAATGATATCTATAGATATTCAAAAAAGAGTTTC
>DUNZ01000129.1 GCA_012839085.1 Clostridiales bacterium | reverse complement strand
TGATTGGTTGATTCATCTTTTATGCATCAATGAGCATAATCGGCTATGGGATCCGATTGTGCTTATTTTTATCTAATCGGACTACAATTCATAGCCAGTTAATATGAAATAGGGTTAATATTAAAAGGAGGAATGTATGATGCGTAAAAAATTAATAAGTCTTCTTACGGTTCTTGCATTAATTGTGGTTCTAGCACCGGCACCAGTAAAAATCAGTGCTGCATCAATCACAAACCATGGGCTTTATAAACTGATTAATCGAGGCAGTGGAAAAGCCATGGAAGTTTACGATCATTCTCATGATAATGGTGCTAATGTATCGCAATGGAGCGATTGGGGTGGAGATTGTCAATTATGGCGCTTTGTTAGTGTAGGAAATGGTTATTATCAGATTATTAACGCAAATAGTGGACGAGCTCTCGAGGTGCATGGCTGGTCCACAGAAGATGGCGGAAATATTGTTCAATGGCAAAATCTGAATAACTATAATCAGCACTGGAGGATTGAAGATTTAGGGAATGGTTATATTCAGCTGAAAAACCGCCACAGTGGTAAAGTTGCTGAAGTTTACGATTTCTCCAATGATAATGGTGCTAATATATGTCAATGGACCGATTGGGATGGAGTATACCAACAATGGTCCCTTGTGAAAGTATCCCCTAGTTCTACCACCGTCAATTCCACCATTGTTGTAAAATCAGGTGAGGTTTTTGACGGAAAAGGTAGAACCTATATAGCTGGCTCAGCTTTGGGTGATGGAAGCCAAAAAGAAGGTCAAAAACCGGTATTTAAACTAGAACATGGTGCTACTTTGAAAAATGTAGTACTTGGTGCCCCGGCAGCGGATGGAATCCATACCTATGGAGATGCCTATTTATCCAATATTGTATGGTTGGATATCGGTGAAGATGCACTTACCATAAAAGAATCTGGAACCGTAACTCTTAATGGCGGAGCTGCTTATAAGGGTTCCGACAAGGTATTCCAGATTAATGCAGCAAGCACCTTCAATCTATATAACTTTGTAGCCAATGATGCCGGAAAATTGATTCGTCAATTAGGAGGATCTACTTTCCATGTAAATGTTAACATTGATAGCTGCGATATCTCTGATATGGATGAGGCGATATTTAGAACCGATAGCAGTACAAGCCGTGTTACAATGACCAATACCCTTTACTCCAATGTTGGACGTAAATGGTATGGTGTTAAACATGTCACGGAATACAATAACACAGAGTACTAATCCCTAATCGCATCCCATAAAACTAATATCAACGATGGGATTTCATAGTTAAATACCGCATAAAAATAGCACTCAAAGATTCCCGTAATTGAATCCTTAAGTGCTAAGAAGGTACATTTCCTCTAAACTGGGGCATAAGATCAATCCATGTTAATGGATTTTGGGGGCTGCCGCACTGAGTAATTCGTGGGCAGCTCTTTTTTTGCCCTCTCCTAACTAGTTTACCCCTTATTCCACCTAAATAAGTGTCACAAAAACCAATAAAACTTACGGAACTAGTTTATATATTAGCATATACATAGGGTGCTTTATGTGCTTTATATACTATATATGGACTTGTGCCTGCCTAATTGGCTCAAGTCCACTTTTTTAATTTACTACATTATCTGTAATACTTATTAACCACAAATTACCAAATATCTAATATTTAAAATTAAAATATACCTACATAATACATATACACTAGAAGTATATATACCTTGACAGGCGAGGTATCTTTATGGTATAATCTCCCAAAAGGGAAGGAGGTTAACTATGTCTCTTACATCCGATGTTATTCGAGGCCATACGGAACCCATTATCCTATCTCATCTTATAGAAAAAGACAGCTACGGATATCAAATTAATAAAGAAATTTTGGAGAAAACCGATGATATGTATGAAATGAAAGAAGCCACACTATATTCTGCTTTCCGAAGGTTGGAAAAGGCCGAATTAATCATTTCATACTGGGGCGATGAAACCGTAGGAGCTAGGCGAAGATATTATTCCATAACAGAGAAAGGCCGGAAAGCATACGAAAAATATAAAAAAGAGTGGGAAACCACCAAATCTATCATTGATCGATTATTAAATATTGGAGGGAAATCGAATGAACAGTAAAATGAGAAATCATATAGAGGCGCTTTTTGAAAAAGCACCCAAAACGAGAAAAGCCTTCGAACTAAAAGAAGAATTGCTAGCCAATTCTGAAGAACGATATCAGGATCTGATTTCCAATGGGGTTACTCCTGAGGATGCTTATAAAAACGTAATTAGCTCTATTGGAAATGTATCGGAACTGTTCCAAGATCTTTCCGATACTGAGCCAGCAATAAATTTAGGTGTCCATCAGAAGAAAGTAGCCATAATTAAAACCATATCCATCGGTTTATATATTCTCGGTGTTGTTGTGTTTTTCTCTTTCGCACTTTTGGGAGATATTTTACACACTAACATTGACTTTTCACTATTAGGACTAATTCTTATGCTTTTCATTGATATCATCCCAACTTGTTTACTGGTATATATTGCAAATATTTCCCCAAAATATAGTAAAGCAGAAGATACCATTGTAGAGGAATTTAAGGAATGGAAAAGTGATTCCATGAAGCTAAAATCCGTGAAACAAGCCACTTACTCTGTACTATGGACATTGACCGTGTTTCTATATTTCCTCATAAGCTTTATCACATTTGCCTGGTATGCCACTTGGATGATATTTCTCATCGCCATCTGTGCTCAGGCCATTATCGAATTATGTTTTCGAATGAAAGAACTAAAATAAAGAAAGGAGCGAACACCCCTCTCTGTTCTAAGAAAAGGGACTCGGACTAAGTATGAAAAAAATGAATACCTATGCTATTTTATTTCTATCAATTCTTATGCTATTTCTTATCGTTTTTATGATTTATGCGATTAATCGGGGCGGAATCCATTTTTCATCCCGGAATATCAATGCTAAACTTGTTAATACACAGCATGTGAATCTGGATGACATTAACCAGGTGATAATAAAATATAAATCCGATGATATCATCTTTTACACACATAACAAAAATGAATTAGTAATAGAAGAATATATGAACTATCGCCCTAGTGAGGATCAATTAGCTACCATTAATAAAAGCAATGATACACTAAAAATTCAAGGCGGTGATAGACGTTCTGTCTTTCCTTTCTTTAATACAATACGATACGTTGAAATATATTTGCCTACTGATTATACAAAGTCCCTATCGGTTACAACAAGCAGTGGTAATATAGACTCCGAATACAGTCTAACTCTTACGAATTTTACTATTGAATGTCGCAGTGGCAACATTAAATTAAATGAAATATATGCTGATGCATTGGAAATATCGACTACCAGTGGAAATGTCAACCTTTCTAGGGGAGAAATAAATAAGGAGTTTTTCCTTACAGCCACCAGTGGAGACATTCGAGTGAATGAGCTAAGGGCTGAAAAAATTAATGCTTCTACAACCAGTGGAAACATAACATTTCACAATGCAGAAGGCCAAAGAGACTGTTCTTCCTCCAGTGGAAATATAAAAATATATGGAGGAAAGGGAGATACTGATGCCAGAAGCAGTTCTGGAAATATTAAAATTGAAAACTGTACTGGAAAAATGAATGTTCTAGCATCCAGTGGCAATATCGATATTATAGCCCTCTCTGGCTACGGAAATTTCCAGACTACCTCTGGTAATATTGACTTAGATTTCTTAGGTGATTCCAATTCATTACAAAATGATCTTCATATGGTGGCTGCCTCTGGTAATATTAACCTACTACTTCCATCCAATCTAGACTTTGACTTTGAGGCAAAAAGTAGTAACGGTTATATTCATACCTATTTTGACGATATGCTAAGTTTTAATAAGAGAGGAAACGAAGCCAAGGGAAGGATTGGTAATCATCCAAAGCTAAGTATCCGCTTAGAAACTTCTAGTGGAAATATACGAATTAAGAATAGATAAAATTTTATATTTATAAGGGGCTGTCGCATGATGTGACCCCAAAAAGTTAGACTTTTTGGGGTCACATCAGCACTAAATGTGCGGCGCCCTTTTTACATTAGTGATGTTTATCACATATTAAATTTACAAAAATAGCATGTGACTATCAATTCAACAAAGACACGTTCTCACTCGGTTGCCGCACATAGCGATACATAAGGTTGTGACATAAAATATATAATCCCAAACCTCGAAAAGTAAGGGATTTATGGTAAAATAGCAAGATATAGGAAGAATTGAAAACATGGATTAAGATAAAGAGGAAGATGCTTATATTTGTCGTAATGGGAAAATTTAAGGTTGAATATATCAAATACTCCAAATCAAAAACAGGGTACGTGAGCGAAAAAATAATATATAAATGTAGTGCTTGTAGCGGATGTTCCTACAAGAATGATTGCATCAAGGGAAATAATTGCAAAACACCTAAGAACGAAATAAGGTTCTTCCGGTGGCAAAAAAGTTTATAAAATAAAGGGAAGAAGCTCAAAAGTGCATAGATTTTAAATTCTCTAAAAAATTTCGAAGGCCTGTATTCAGGTCTATTAAAGTACTACATTTTTTATAAATACAACTTAAAACTAGCATAAATAGATAAAGAAAGACTATTTTTAGGAAAAAAGGAAGCTGCCGCTCCATGATTTTTCAATCGTTAAAGCGACAGCCCCTTTATCATCATTGATAGATCTTCCTTTATTCCCAGGTTAGCCCTTTAATATATATTGTTTGATTTATATTGGAACCTAAAGGTATCATAAGCTTTATTCCCTATTAAATCCCTTACAAAACATTCATAATATCCAGTTCCTTCCTTTACATTTCTTAATACTACAAGGGTATCTCCTTCATTAAAAGAAACTAGATCCACATTTTCATGTAAGACCTTACCAGAATATGAAACCAGATTCTTGTTTCCTGTCTTATCCTTTACCAATGCAGCGGTACCAAAACACTCAACCATATTTCCTAGGATATCACTATAGGTGCTTGTTTCCGTAAGTTTCGTACAAGTTGGCAGGTAAATTAACTGACCTCCCCTATTCTGGTCGAATTCCACTGCAAGCAGTTGATCACTGATAGATACCACTGCGTATTCATCAATACCTTCGACCACATATTTGTACTTCCCATCTAAGGAGTAAATCTCATAGGTATTACCCTTCTTACAGATCCACCCCATAGCTTCTATGGTCATGCCTTCATTTACAGGATCTCTATATAGCAATTCAACGTAATCAAATCCTTCAACAATTACTGTCCCATCAATATGAATCAAACCCCATAATGACCCAAGAATAGGATCACTAGTTGAGTAACGAAATACCTCGGTTGGGTAATTTTTTGGATTTCTGTAATAGGATGGATAACTATACCGCTTCTCATAATTCGTCGTAACTGCCTCTATTTTACTAAAATCCAATTGTTCAATTAGATGACTATTTCCAGAATAGGTAATCGTATTGTTATTATCCTCATTTTTTTGCATAATCTCATCTACTTGACTACTAGTTAAAGAGTTGCCCTCTTCATCCATATAGGAGAGTTGTCCTTGTGCATCCATTAATTGAAAATAATATCTTCTAATTCCCTCATTATCAACCTTGGAAAAACAGTTAATACTATTCCAATTATTTTCAATTAGAATCTTTTTATTCTCAATATCAAAAATCCCCTCTGCCTCGACACGTTCATAGGTTGCATCAAGACCCTTATAAAGAACGTATCTTGAATCCATTGTCCAGCCAATTTTATATTTTGGCTCCAGTATAAGATTTAAATCCGTATCTGCAAAACCATATCTGAATTGATCATGGGTATTTGCTTCAACTCGAAAAATAGTATCACTAATGTTTGTTATCATCCTAATTTGATGTTCCTTTACCCAATCAGGTGTTATGTCCTTACCATTCAGATCTAATAAAACCGCCATATCATCCTGAATGCTTGTTATAAATGAATTACAAATCACTTCTATGTATGGTCCATATACTGGATAGGATACAGCCTCTTGCTGACCATCCGCTTCCTCGAATGGTTCTGTAACTTCATCTGTATTCTCAGGCATGGTTCGATAAAATATCACATCCTCAGATTTAATAATCAGCTCTTCGGCAGTTAGTGTGTAACCATGTCTTGTCCCAGTTGCCAATCCCATAACCGTACCTATATCTGATTCCTGATCATATAGATAAATATAGTCTTGATCTGCTTTGTAATACTTTACCTCTGAGCTCCCCCTGCATCATAAAACTCCAGCTTATGATTTTCATAAAAAACCATACTGTTCCCCTGATCGTCATACCATGTACCTAACAACATATTTTCAATGGTATTATCTTTTGTTTGACTGCTATCCGCCTGTTGATTGGTATTGTTAACAGGTGCTTGGTTTATAGTATTCCCCTTGCCACATCCAGTAAATGTCGCAATACTCATAAGAAATACGGTTGCTACCATAAAACGTCTCATTTGCGTGCCTCCTATAGTAATGGTTGTTTAAGGATATTATACCAATCGTTTACATAAAATCCAAAACATAAATTTACATAATTCGACGAAAAAGCACCAATTAAAATATTTTATTTTTTGGTTTTTTTTGTAAATTGTCCACAGCACAATGTTAATATTGTGGATATATGGTGTTTCTTAATCCCCAATTTCCATATGATTCCCAATTTTATCCACATTTCTTAAAGAAATCTTACAAAGTGACTTTATTTTTTGGAAGATTAGCTACTTGCTTGTCAAAAGTTCTTTAACTTTCCTAGCATGAAACTTGCGTAAATATAGGGCTGAACACTATGTTTTACATTGCATATACTTTTATGAGGTGATAAACATGGGTGAATGTGAACTCATTGCTTTTATATCTACAATAGCTTGTATCTTGTCAAAATGTTGTTCAACGGAAGAATTAACGCTTTTAGCTGCTATTTTTACTCAATTAGGTGATTCATTAGCAACCATACTTACCAAAAGAGAGTTAAGTGATCAAAGCTCTAATGTAAAAACAATTACAGATAGCGAGGTATCCTCGGAGCACAAGGATTATAAAGAATAAATAACATCAATAAATACAATTATTTATAGCATTTCGGTTTTGCTTTTTGCTTTAACCGGAGTGCTTACCTTCTTCTTATCTTTAGATTTCCCTCCTAGGCTTCTTCCGCTATTTCAATTCAATTAGATTTCGTTGCTTATTTAATAATTAGATAAATGAAAGATATTTTTGGATTTGAATGTCTGACGCTTATATTGGCATATAATAAGGATACTTATTTCATTAAAGATAATGAAAATATTAAAATACATAATTTTGCTGCATGCATAAAAGGATAAAAAGTAGCTTGGCGTATCTCCTAATTTCATCAAAGTCAAAGGATATGATATCCTTTCTGATAGAATCATAGATGCGTATGCCAAATTTATATTGATGTCCCTTTAGTTTGGCTGAGTAATAAATAAGTAGAAGCAATGTTTAAAATCATTTAAAAAAACCATGGTTAGACCATGGCCACCGTTTTGGCTATTTGACAAAAAAATAAGATTTCAGCGAATTATAAAATCACTGAAATCCTTGATTCTCTACTGCAGTCGACGGGACTTGAACCCGTACCCAGTTTAACCCGGACTAGATCCTTAGTCTAGCGCGTATGCCAATTCCGCCACGACTGCATAACTATGTTCGTAACCCATAACGAACAATAGTCATTATAACATTCTCAAATGAGAATTGCAAGATTTTTTTGTACAATTTCACTTACTTATTCTTCCAAAGTTCTCCCGCTTTCACCATCTTTCTTTTTCTTTTGAAAGGAATCAAATAAGTTCCTCATCGCCGGATTACTAATTTGATTCCCGAAATAGTCAAACCTAGAACCGTGGCATGGACAATCCCATGTTAACTCATTCTGATTCCACTCTAAGCTACATCCCAGGTGAGGACATTTTGTTGAAACAAAATAATATTTATCCTCATAATCTCGGTAAACTCCTACCCTCTGGCCTTTATATTTTATGACCCCTGCTTTTCCTCTCTTAATCTCCCGTAAGCGGTCGTGGGGGATCTGTAAATGTTCTTTTAGTAGGCTTTTCGTAGCCATACCGGTATCTTTTAGTAACTTATTGGTACCAGAGAACATTAATCTCCTTGGATAAAAAACCGTCTGATAAGGATTCTTTCGTCCTATGATTTTATCACTTATAATTGAAGCTGCTACCATGGAACTAGTCATTCCCCATTTATTAAATCCAGTCGCCACATATATTTTTCCGTGCTTTGCAGAATATTTTCCGATATAAGGAATTGAATCTGGTGTTATACAATCTTGGTTGGACCAAATGTATTTTATTTTAGCATCGGGGTACCATTTTTTAGCTGCTGCCTCAATTTTAGCATAGGCATCCAGTGGTTTATATTTTCCTGTCCGATGATTACCAATACCTAAGATTAGAAGGTCTTTGTAATTACGGAAGGTATAACCATCGGGATCAGCATCTAGGTACATTCCATCCAACTTAGGCTTCTTTTCTGTTTGCCAGCCTTCCAAAGCACTCAGATAAAAACGCTCCTGATGCAGTTTAAGAAAATAGTATCCTGGTACATTCATAAATGGATAATGGGTTGTCACCACTATAGAACCCGCTTTTACGCTTCCCCGATCCGTTAAGATCACTCCATCACTGCGCACTTCAGTAACTCTTGTATTTTCATATATCGTTATTTGATTTGCTACTGCATCAAGAAATTTTAGTGGATGAAATTGTGCCTGATTGTCAAAACGAATAGCTGCTTTCACAGGAAATGGTAGTGTAGTATCTCTCGTAAATCTCGCTGGAAGAGCAAGTTTTTTAGCCGCTTCTACTTCCTGCATAATCTTTAATTCATTATCTAGGGTATAAATATAATTGGGAAGCACTTCATAATCACAATCAATTTGAAGGTCTTGGATAATTTCCTGGTATTGATCAATTGCTCGCTGATTGGAGGTTGCATATTGCCAAGCTCTCTCCTCTCCTTTATAGCTAAGGAGTTTGCTATAAATCAGACCATGTTGCGATGTAATTTTTGCAGTTGTATTCTTTGTAATACCATGGCCTGCTGTCCTACATTCAAGCACTACCACAGAGAGCCCTCTTTTCTGTAAAAGGTAAGCCGTCAAAACCCCAGCCAAGCCGGCTCCTATCACTACTACCTCTGCCTTAATATGACTTGTTAAAGAAGGCCTATCCCTTCTTTCTTTTAAATTTTTATTATCATTATCTTTCCTATATTGATTTTGAATCCATAAAGATTCACCACGTTCTTTGCCACATTCCTTAAGCGTACCGTTCTCTTTCCATAATGTCGCCATAGTATCACCTCAAGGCTATACTTACCAAAATCATAAATATTATACACGGATACAATTTTCATCTATATCCCATATAAGTATTCATGATACTGCCAGTTAAAATCCCTGGAAATGAAAAACCTTTCATTAGTTCGGCATGATTGATTAGTTGGTAGCTAGGAAATGATATTGATTTGGTAAATAAATCGATGTTGAAGTAGTAAGTAGACAGATATTGAAATTTATTTTATGAAATGGTTATTGCTAGATAATTAAGAAGATGACTTTCATTTTAATTATATAAAATTTATTTTAGAAATGATAAATAACCCTAGATTATTCATCTAGTTATTTCTAACGATGCTTCGCACCGCATTGTTACTGGTTTTATTCTGATTTTATACGTTCACTTAAAAAGTGAAAAATAATTGCATAGAAAAAGAGCCTCTTCTTTT
>DUNZ01000014.1 GCA_012839085.1 Clostridiales bacterium | reverse complement strand
TTTTGAAGCCTCGCTTCCTCAGGAATAAGAATATCAATATAAAAGAAGGCATATGATAGACTATGACAACCCGATGGGAGGATTCCATTCTATGAGAGGGTACTATTTTCTTGTGAAGGAGCAGGTAATAGAACAGGATATGTTCTACAAAGATCATAATGTATTACACTACACGATAAAATATCCCTTATTTATATCAGACACTTATCATATGTTGGCACAGAAACTAAATACCTTATATAAAACAAAGGCTGTCATGTTTGAGCGCTCTGATATTATGAATTTGTATCAGATGGCCATGGTAGAATACGAATATTCAGTGGCAAATGATTTCCCAATTCGACCCTTTGAGGTCTATGTAAACTATGAGGTAACATACAATCAGAATTGTGCTCTAAGTCTATATTTCGACCAATATGAATATACGGGAGGAGCCCATGGATTAACCTATCGATATTCCGATACCTGGAACTTAGCAAAAAGCAAGAAAGAGGAGTTGACAGATTTTTTTCCCAATACAACAGATGTGATGGAATTTGTTATCAATAATATCATAGAGCAAATTGAGTTAGAAAATAAAAAAGGAGATTCCATATACTTTGAAGATTACCCTCAGCGAGTAAGAGAGTCGATCAAGAAAAACAATTTTTATTTAAGCAAGGATGGGCTTGTGATTTATTTTCAGCAATATGATATCGCTCCTTATTCCTCAGGGATACCAAATTTTTTAATTCCATATTCACCTCTTGGAGCAGAAGAACCTACATGTCCATACTACATATAGAATAAATAATGCCTATGTTATAGTACTATTAAGATGTTAAGTGTCAAAACCCACTTGTAAAATATGGATTTACAATTTGCATAAAAACACTGATATTAACAGTGATGGAGAATATGGTTTGATGAGAAATTATCATAAAGCTGCTGGCACTAAGACCTTGTATTTTGAGGTCTTATGTGCCATGACAAGCTTCATCATCAAGCTAAGCCTCTTGTGTACCATCCTTTTTTGCTTGCTTTATTTGTTACCTATCTTTTCCATGTAGCTGGAGAAAAGAGTAGAAGCATCGGTATGATTTCTAATCTTCCGGCTAACATATCAAACATCATTACAAATTTTGATAAGACCGAAAAGTCTCCAAAGTTACCCATGGGTCCAACCTTTCCTAGTCCAGGACCAATATTATTAAGTGTAGCTGCTACGGCTGTAACGCTACTTGTAAAATCAAAATTATCTAAAGAAATGAGTAAAGTTGATATGGCAAATATAAAGATATTGGAGATAAAAAACACATTAATGGAGCGCATAGTTTCGTGCTCTATTTTTTTACCATCTAATTTTAGTACTTTAACGCTTCTTTTATGAATCATATAAGATAATTCTTTTCCAATGGATTTAAAAAGGATTATAATTCGGGATACTTTCATACCGCCCCCTGTACTACCTGCACAGGCTCCGATAAACATAATCAATACTAAAATTGTCTTTGAAAAGGTGGGCCACTGATTAAAATCAACCGTGGAATATCCGGTAGTGGTAATGATTGAAGCAACCTGAAAGGAAGATTCTTGAATTTTGCCTAAGAACCCATGGAGTCCACCGGTATTCAGTGAAATTAATATTACAGAAACTGCTATAATAATAATGTACCAACGTACTTCTTCGATTTTTATTGCAGATTTAAATTTTCTTAGCAGTATAAAAAAATAGAAATTAAAATTGATACCAAATAAAATCATAAAGATGGTAATGATGATCTGGTTATAGTTTGAATAGGATGCAATACTGTCATTTTTTATACCAAATCCACCAGTTCCTGCTGTTCCAAAGGTGTTTAGCAAAGCGTCAAATATAGGCATACGGCCTATTAACAGAAAAATAAATAGGATAATTGTTAAAATGATGTAAATGGAATATAGCCATATGGCTGTGGTTCTCATTCGGGGTACAAGCTTTCCTACCGAAGGCCCCGGACTTTCGGCTCTCATCAGGTGGATACTCTCTCCTCCAGCCATGGGCAAAATTGCAAGAATAAATACCAAAACCCCCATACCACCAATCCAGTGTGAAAAGCTTCTCCAAAATAGTAAGCTTTTTGACAGGGCTTCCACATCACTTAAAATACTAGAACCTGTTGTGGTAAAGCCAGAAATGATTTCAAATAAAGCATCTACATAGCTGGGAATTTCTCCACTTAAAAAGAAAGGTAAGGCTCCCATTATACTTAAAAGAATCCAGCCTAGAGCCACGGTTATAAAGCCTTCTTTAGCAAAGAAAACTTTGCTTTTTGGTTTTTTTATAACGAGAGGAATCCCAATAAGTAGGCATATTCCTATGGTGATTAGAAAAGAGAAGACAGTTTTTTCTTTATATATCAATGCAACAACCAGGGGCAATAGCAAAAATGCTGCTTCAAAATTAAGAATCCAGCCACTAATATATAATATAATTGATCTATTCATATTTGTACCTCATATTACTGCTAACAAATCATTGTAAACTTTGTTTGCAGTATCATTTTAATTAAGGAAAATGTTACTTTCATATTTAAATCTGGAAGATGTATCCTTATTATTACATCAATATGTCATTTAAATCATCAAGTCGGTAATTGGTGGTTACTATAATAACCGAATCACCTAGATGAATGGAGTCTTGTCCGCTGGGAATGATAACTTTACCATTGCGGATAATACAGCAGACCAGTAGGTTGTTTTTTAGTTTCAGTTTCTCTAGGGGAACCCCAATTAGAGAAGAAGCTACCCGAACACGAAACTCCAATGCCTCTACCTTATCACCTACAATTTTATATAAGGTTTCCACATTACTTCCTTTGGAATTTTGCATGGCTCTAACATGTTGAATGATGTAATCTGCCGTAACGAGTTTTGGATTCACAATTACTCCTAAAGGCATTTCTTCAATAATATCATCATAAGTTAGTCGTGTAACCTTAGTAAATACCTTTGCCTTAGATTTCTTCTGACAATATAAAGATAAAAGAATATTTTCTTCATCTAGATTTGTAAGCACCACAAAGGCATCTGCTTCGGCAATTCCTTCTTCGATGAGTACATTGTTATCCGTAGCGTTTGCGTTAATCACCAAGGCTTCTGGGAAAAATTCGCTTAGCTCCTCGCAGCGCTCTTTATTCTGTTCAATAATTTTTACCTTGATTCCAGAACCAATCAATTGATAGGTTAGATATACGGCGATAGCGCCTCCTCCAACAATCATAACATTTTTTAGATGACTCGTAGTAAATCCTAGTTTATGAATGAAATCAGAGGCGGACTTTGGTGTTGCTATAAAGGAGATACGGTCTCCTCCTTTTAAGATGAAAGCTCCTGATGGAATAAATACTTCTGAGCCTCGTTCTACAGCGCAAACCAAAACCTTACAATGAAGTTTTGAAGACATATCCATGATTCTCATATTATGAAGGACAGACTCTTCCGGAATTTGAATTTTAAGCAACTCGATTTTCCCCTTGGCAAAGGTATCGATCTTTATTGCGGAAGGAATACGGATTAAACGGGCAATATCCGATGCGGACTCCAACTCGGGATTAATGATCATAGAAAGACCGATTTCTTCCTTTATAAAATCTATTTCTGAATTATATTGTGGATTTCGTACCCGGGCAATGGTATGACAGCCCCCTGCTTTCTTTGCAATTAAGCAGCAGAGTAGATTTAACTCATCTGAATTGGTTACTGCGATCAACAAATCAGCATCTTCTATTCCGGCTTCTAAAAGGTCACGATAACTGGCACCATTCCCAATATAACCCATAATATCTAATGTTTCCGTTATGTAGTTAATAGCGCTTGCTTTATAATCAATGACAACAATATCATGTCCCTCTAAGTCAAGTTGTTGTGCCAGAGTAGTTCCTACCTTACCGCAACCAACGATTAATATTTTCATTGATTCAAATAATCTCCTCTCAAATATTTTATGAAAAACATTATAGCACTAACATACGAAATTACTAGTAGTTATGAAGAAAAACAGTACCTATTACAAAGAAAGACTTAGGTAATAGATACTGTCTATGAAATTCTGATCTTATCAGTTTATCTTATTGAGGATTAATCACCGCCTGGGCCACTGCGTCCGGGACTATTGTCAGGAACCTCTGCATGGCTATTCTTTACGGAATCTCTCATTTGCGTATTGTTGGTGTTTTTACTCTTGTTCGTTGTTTTGTTTTTCGGTTTGTTGTTTCTGTTTTTTGCCACTTTCATATCTCCTTTCCAACATTTTTCATACTTATTATTTCTTGGAAAGAAAATATTATTCAGAATTTAGCAAAATAATTATTTTACTAAGGTGATTTCACCCATATCTAAGGTACTTAATATGTTTTCATTAATATCAAAATCATAGGTTGACAAGATTCTGTCGTATTCCTCTGAAAAGGCTTGGCTTTCTGCTCTACTAATGGCAGAAGAAACAGCATTGTCATAGCTTATGCTTGAATCATTGTCTACCATTCTTACAATGTAGTATCCATTATCAGCTTCGTAGATATCACTTACGGAGCCATTCTCCATGGATTTCATTATATCCTGGAATTCCTCAGGAAAGTCAGTACCGCTCTCAAGGAAGTAATCTTCTCTATAAACCACATCTTCCTCATCATCTGCTAGTATGCTAGACCAGTCTTCGGTATTTTTGGCGGTATCATAATAGGAGCTTATCTTATCATAGGCTGCCTGCTTGTCCTCATCACTGAGGGAGACCATTTCATTATCCTCATTTGTTTCTTGAGTGGATATGAATAAATATTCGATATCATAACGTTTATAATCAGCGGGGTCAATACCTGCCTTAATCCCTTCATCATCCACAGGCAAGGAATCAATTAAATCTTTTCTATATCGATTCGCTAAGGTTATCTTACCAATAGAATCCCTTAAGCCTTCCTTAGTGAAGTTATTCTTTTTTATTACCTTTTCGTCCATTTTCTCTTCCAAAAGAGAATTTACTTGTTCGGTAATGGTTTCATTTTCTTCCTCAGTCAATTGATAGTCTTTGGCCATAGCCTCTTTATATAGGACTTCTGTCATTAAGGCGGTTTCTATGGCTTCTTGTAATGCAGCATCTCTCACGGTTATGCCAGTCATCTGATCATAGACCATGTCCCAATATTGGCCACCAAACATTTGATCAATGGCATCATACTGCGCTTCTAAATCGTAGATATAGTAGTTTAAATCCTCAAGGTAATATTTATCTTCATTAATTTTCATAAGAGGTCTTTTATATAGCTGATCAAACAATAAAGCCCCAATTAATAAAACTCCCAAAATAGCTGAGATAATAATGTAAACCTTCTTGTCGATTGGTTTACGAACTTTTTTTTCTTGTTTAGGTCCAGATAATATTTTTTTTGTTCTATTCAATTTTGCTACCTCCCTAGTATTCTCATGAAATTAATTTTAAACATTTCTCAGCATAAGTCAATATAAAAGAAGCTTTTTCACAGAATATACATAATAAAATATGGAAAATAGGCAAAGATTGAATAATATGGATGATAAAGCTTTCCAGCTAAAATGTAAAAGTTGTGGTTTTTTTGTTTGTGGGAAATTATAGATATTTTGTTGTAATTATTCCAAAATATGTTATAATATCCTACTAAATAGATTATAAGGTAGAGGATGGAAGCGAATGTTTTATAACATGAAAGCAATACAGATTATCGATGAAGTTAGCAAGGTTGTAATTGGTAAGCGGCTGGTTATCGGAAAGGTACTCACGGCTATTCTAGCAAAAGGGCATATTCTCTTAGAGGATCGCCCAGGGGTGGGAAAGACTACTTTGGCATTGGCCTTCTCCAAAGCCATGGAATTGAAACACCACCGCTTACAGTTTACACCAGATGTTTTACCAACGGATGTGGTTGGATATCATTTGTTGGGAAAAGAGGGAGAAAGCTATCAGTACAAAGCTGGACCTGTGATGTGTAATCTTTTTCTGGCGGATGAGATTAATCGAACCTCTTCTAAAACACAGTCAGCCTTGTTAGAAGTTATGGAGGAAGGAAAAGTAACTGTAGACAGTGTGACTAGAGAAGTTCCCAAACCCTTTATAGTGATTGCTACACAAAATCCCATAGGATCCATTGGAACCCAGATGTTGCCAGAATCTCAACTGGATCGATTCATGGTCAGACTTTCCATGGGATATCCCGACTTAACCAGTGAAATTGGAATTTTAAAAGAAAGGCAAAATACCAATCCTCTAAATAATGTAGAAAAAATAGTTGAAAGGGAAGAGCTTCTTAAAATCCAAAATCTTGTGGAGGAGGTCTATATACACGACTCCATTTATGAATATATAACACGTTTGGTTCAGCAGACCAGGGAAAATCCATTAACCGATCTAGGGGTAAGTCCCCGTGGATCCTTGGCTTTGATGAATATGGTTAAAGCTACAGCGTTTTTAAGCCGTAGAGATTATGTGATTCCCTCCGATGTGCAATATGTATTTAAAGATGTCTGTGCCCATAGAATGATTCTAAAACCCAAAGCCAGGGTAAATAATGTAACTGTGGACAACCTCTTAGACGATATTTTACGTATAATAAAACCACCTAGGATTATAGCAAAAGAATCATGGAGGTAATTCTTAGGCGAACCAAGCCATTCGCTAGAGAAATCTGATGGGAGAATAAAAGGTTAAGGAAAAGGAGTATCTATGCTACGGAATAAGATAAGATATTTATTAATATTGATTTCTCTTGGATTACTTTCCGTTTTATATAATGAGTACATTATGGGAATCATCCTCTTAATGGTGGTTGCTATGCCCTTTCTTCTATTTGGCTTGCTTAGTTATATATATGGGAAACTAAGTGTGGGCTTAGAGAGTCTTGTTCATGTGACGAATAAGGAAGAAGTCATACCGGTATCCTTTTTATTCCACAATCCTACCATTTTTCCTATTCCTAATTTGACAGTTTATCTAACATATAAAAACAGTTATTCTAAAATGAAATACAAAAAAGTGCTACAAGTTTCTTTGGATAGAAAAGCAAAAACAAGGGTGGTATGTAATTTTTTGTCGGAATATGCTGGTAACCTAGAAATTGTATTACAGGGAGTTCGCCTATTTGATTATTTAAAAATTTTTAGTTTAAAGAAGAAACCCCATGATGAAATTAAAATTGCAATTTTGCCTAATTTTTATGAAATAGAGGAAACTTACATCATAAACCGTAGTCAAAATATGGTGGAAAGTGATTACTATTCCCTTATCAAAAGTGGAGATGATCCCTCTTCGGTATTTGCCATTCGAGAATATCGGGAGGGGGATCGCCTGCAACGGATTCATTGGAAGCTCAGTGCAAAAGAAGATAAATTGATGATTAAAGAATTTAGTGAGCCATTGAATTGTTCGGTTCTTTCCTTTGTTAATTTATGTATTCCTGAAAGGAAAAATACTCTTGTTTATATGGATGCTTTAATGGAGTGTGCTCTGTCTTTATCTTATTCTTTTTTGACCAGAGGGCAGATTCATTATTTTGCTTGGTATGATTATAAGCAAGGAGTTTGTAGAAGAGTTCGTGTTGTTCAAGAGGAAGACTTGTATGAGGCTTTGGATGACTTATTATCCACCTTGCCTTATTCCAAAGAAATTGATGCCTTTTCTGCATATCAAGCGGAGTACCCCCATGAACAATATACCGATATGTTTTTTATAAGCAGTGATATTTCAAAGGAACTATTGGATGCTTTATCACTAATAAAAACCAATACAAGACAAATAATATATGTTGGTGATAGAAGAGAGCTTTCTTGGGATGGAGATATTGAAGAAGAAAGCCAATTGATAACGGATGAAGTTTTTGAAGAATCCAAGGAAAGGGATATCGGGGTTGCCATGGTGAGCATTGGGAATATGAAAGCTGATATACAAGAGCTAAGATTTGACTAAACAAAGGGTAAATGACAATGCATACCATTTTTATTTAGAAAGGTAAGGTTGGAATGGGTCAGGGAATGAAAGATGGAATCTATGTAGATAATGCTTTTTTTGTCGTAGAAGAAAATAAATCAGAATTTCCTCTTTATATGAGACTTATCCAATGGATTGCCATTTTTTTAAGTGGCTGGTGCTTTGCTTCTGTTTTTATTGAAAGCTTTTTGATCCCAGTGAATCACATTCAAGTGAATATGGCATTGCTTTTAAGCAGTGTAGTGTTTTTTCTTATTTTCTTATTTCAATCCTATGACTTTGTTAAAGGCTTTTTTGTTTTCTTATTCTATGGATTATTCTTATACAGTAGGTTAGAAAGAATTAAAAACGGTTTTTATATTTTGGAAAATCTGGTAATTTCTAGAGCAGAGGATTATTATGGATTTCAATCCATTCGTTATCTTGCAGACTATACTACAGAAACCCAGGATACTACACTTTTAGTTATCATGATTATAATCCCTGTCATTGCCTTATTATCCTACTCTTTGCTTCGCAACAATATAAGTAATCTAAGTATTATAATATTATTTCTACCAGTTGCCGCTAGCTTCTTGGTGGGTTTAATACCGGCGGAACATTATCTTGTAATCTATATTACAGCAACCTTGTATCTCGTGAAAGCATCTTCTATTAATCATAAGATCAGCGACAGACAACAACGGAAGATTCATCAGAGGGTAAGCGCTAGAAGTGCGATTGTTCTCAGTGTTTTCTGTATTGTCTTATTTTTTCTTATGAATTTATTTGTTTCGAGGAAAGAATACGAAAGTATTATAAAGATAAAAGAGATAAAAGTGGATCTTCAGAAAAAGCTTTTTGATTTATCCTTAGATGACATAACAAATAAAATCAATGACTTGAAATTCTCATTTAAGGTAAAAGCTAGTGGAGGTCTAAGTGGGGGGAGATTAGGAAGAGTAGGAGAGGTAGAGTTTGATAATAGTGAACATCTTCGTATTATACTTCCCAGCTTTTTAGGGGAACAAGGACTATATGTGAAAGGTTATGTTGGAACAAATTATACTGGGGATCGATGGGATGGACATACAGCAGGGGATAAGAAGAAGTATCAGGCTTTATTAGAAAAGATACCCTCTGAAGAATTTGATCCCATGAATATGAGTGTTTCCTTAATTGAGAAGATAACAAAACCATATTCCAATCAAACGTTCTATGATTATTATACTTTATCATTGATTCAGAGCTTTATTTATAAAGCAAAACTTAAGATTGAATATGTAGATGCAAATAAAAAATATCTATATGTTCCCTATTTATCAGATTATAACCAAATTGCTGAAAAAAAATATGTTCAAGATCTTTATGTCACAGCAAGGGATGGGAAAGAAAGCTATGAATTGGATTTCTATAATTATATGTCCATAGGGAAGATAATAAATAATGACGAAAGGGAAGTTATCACAGACAATTTAAAATTAGGTACTTATACAAAATATGAAAAAATCTATAGAGATTTTGTTTACGATGTATACACGAAAATGCCGGAGAAAAAGTTAGAGAGATTGAAAAAGGATTTTTCAAATTTAAAGATTACAGCCAGTGACCATGATCTTATGAAACGGATTAATTACGTAAAAAGTTATTTGGAGCGTCATACAGATTATTCCCTATCCCCTGGTAAGTTACCGAGGGGGAAGGATTTTATAGAATATTTCTTATATGAAAATAAACGGGGCTATTGTGCACACTATGCATCCGCTGCTACTATGATTTTCCGAGCCATGGGAATTCCCGCTAGATATGTAGAAGGGTATGCCGTTGGCAGTTTTATACCCAATGATTACCTTGGGACACAGATGGTTACTTTTTATACTGGGCATGAGAACTATAGATTAGAATCATCCCAAGCTATGATAAGTGTCAAGGATTATAATGCCCATGCCTGGGTGGAGGTTTATGTTGATGGTTGTGGGTGGGTACCTGTAGAGGTTACACCGGGTTCAGGCGTAGTAGGAAATGAGGAGACATTAGAATATATTTTGGGTTTAGGAGAAAATATTGATGATTTAACGAAAGAGCAAGTTACTCCAATCATTACCCCGGATCCAACGGCTTCTCCCACACCGAAAGAAGGAATAAAAGAAAGTGTTATAGATAAAGAAGATGAGCAGCCTGGATCAAAAGAGCTGAAAGATCCAGAGTTTAGATCAGAAAAAAAGGCTTCTGATACCATAATTCTATGGCTTTTCACTTTTTTATTCCTTCTTACCCTAGCTATACTCTCCTTAATCCGCTTCCGGAAAAACAATGCTTTTGCTAGCCTCAGTCAAAAAGCCTTAAGAATATACAAAGATACAGAGAAAATTTTGACCCTATCAAAAGAAATACCGGGGCAAAAAAGCTTATTAGAAGACCATCTGGATTATGTAAGAAAGCATTGTACTTATATCAAGGAAGAGAGCTTTTCGGATTTTATGGAAACCATATGGAAAGCTAGATTTAGTAAAGCTGGAATCAACCAAAGAGAACTCCAACATGTGGAAGAAGTATATAGGAGTTTATATCAACAAGTATATAAAGATTTAAACCCAATAAAAAGACTCTATTTAAAATTAAAATTGAACATGTAAATAATAATACTATTTTAAGAGTTGACAGAAAATTTACTTCATACTTTTACATGCATATGATATAATGAAAGCGTAGTGAGGTATATGCATGGTTGTATGTATAAGCGTTCGGAGCAACAAGATTATGAACATGATTTTTGTTCATGAAATAATGAAAGCGTAGTGAGATATATGCGTGCAAGTATAAGCGTTCGGAGCATCAAGATTATGAACATGATTTTATGTTCAGGATATATTAATGATATAATAATGATATAATATAGGAAGATAATTGAAGAATTTGAATGGAGTGATATGTATGGATAAAATCATTACGATCAGTAGACAATACGGAAGCGGCGGAAGAGAAATTGGAGCTAAATTAGCCCAAAGATTAGGGATTCCGTTTTATGATAAAGAAATTATTACTAGAGCAGCTAAGGAGAGCGGTTTTGCAGAAGCAGTATTTGAAAATGCTGAGAGGAAGGCAACGAACAGCCTTTTATATTCCATTGCCATGGGAATGAATGCTTATGGTAACCAGGAGATAGGTTTTACTCACCTATCCTTGGATGATCAGATCTATCTTGCCCAATCCAATGTAATTCGTAAGGTTGCTATGGAAGGACCTTGTGTCATTGTAGGTAGATGTGCGGATTATATTTTAAGAGATTTTGAAAATGTGGTTCATGTTTTTATTTGGGCGGATTTGGAATATCGTAAAAACAGAGCCATTACTCAATATAATCTACCAGCCAACAAAGCCGAGGAGGAGATTTTAAAAATCGATAAGCGTAGAGCGAATTATTACAATTATCACGCTAGTGAAAAATGGGGCAAGGTTGAAAACTATCACCTATCCATTAAAAGCAATTATATAGGTATCGACCATAGCGTGGATTGTATTGCACGTTTCATTGGCTACGGGGAAGGGGGTAGTGCAGAGAAGGGATGAGATGGAAGGATATATTCAATAAAAAGTATATGCAAATATCCTTATATGTTATTATAACCGCTGTTATCATTTACATTCTTAGTCTAATAGCCACGTATTCCCATATAATATTCTGGGTTGTCATGGATAAGATAAGCTGGTTTATTAAGGTGATTAAGCCGATCACATTTGGCTTTGCATTTGCTTATCTTATGGATCCGATTGTTTCTTTTTTTGAAAGAAAATATAAGAAAGTTAAATTACCAAAGTTTTTAAGAAAACTTAAGGCACCGCGGACATGGGCTGCGGTGACTTCGATTGTTTTAATCGTTCTTGCAGCATCAGCTTTGGTATCCTTACTGGTATTCTCAGTTACCGATCAACTGCGTTTTGCTAACTTTGACGATATTGTTCGATTGGGAGAAGAATATGTCAATAGTTTTGATGCCTTTTATAAATCTTTACTAAAAAAATTAAGTGAGCTAGATATACAGTCCGATGAAATAGAGCAATATGTGAAGAATGCAACGAATCATATTCTGAATATTATTACTCGATTTGCTAGTTCTGCTATCGAATCGATAACCAATATTTCAGGGTATATGACAACCATAATTTTTAGCTTTATCATCGGTTTTTATTTTATGATCGATGGAAGAATGTTTATGGCTTACATAAAAAAAGTGAATATGGCACTATTATCAGAAAAGCGTAGTAAAAAAAATCTAGATATGATTCATGATTTAGATCGGGTTTTTTCTGGTTATATTAGAGGTCAACTGGCAGACGCCTTTCTTATGGTCATTATTATTAGTATTGTTTTGTCTATTACGGGTGTAAAATTTGCTATTGTAATTGGCATTTTTTCAGGGATTTGTAACTTAATCCCCTACTTTGGGCCAATTGTAGCCTATATCAGTACCACCTTCGTTTGTCTAATCAGTGGGGATATAAGAACCTGGCTTATATCAATGATTGCCTTAATCATAATCCAGTCAATTGATGGTAATTTTATAGGACCCAAGTTATTAAGTCGATCCATCAAGATTCATCCTTTAATCATAATCATTTCTCTGATTTTTGGTAGTGCCGTTGGAGGTTTTATGGGAATGTTACTGGCAGTACCCATAGGAGCTTACATTAAATTGGTTTTTATGCGTTTTATTGAGCGAAGGCTAAAACATAAGGAAAAATTACAAAAAGAAAATAATTTTTATAATAAAAACAAGAAGCCTTAATAAAAACTTAAGAAAAACTTAAGGTTTTTGGAAAAATATATTTAACATTTATGGTGTAGTATTAATCTGTAGTAGGTGCTTTTAGCGTCGGAATCAGGAAGGTGCAGCTATGAGTAATAAAGCAGAAAATGTAATTGAATTAAAAAATGTAAAAAAAATATATCGCATGGGCAAGGAACGGATTTGTGCAGTAGATAATGTTAGCTTCACCATTAAAAAAGGTGAGTTCTGCTGCTTATATGGTGTGTCTGGTTCGGGAAAATCCACCTTATTAAATCTCATGGCAGGAATTGAAAAAGTAACCTCCGGCCAGATTATAATAAAAGGCCGGCACATTCATAAAATGAGTGAAAGGGCCTTAGCAAAGTTCCGTCAAAATAATTTGGGCTTTGTATTTCAGTCATATAATCTATTAAACTCCATGACTGCATTAGAGAATGTGGAACTACCCTTGGTATTCAAACGTGTTCCTACTAGAAAGCGTAAGAAGATGGCAAGGAACATCTTAACTAAGGTAGGTTTGGGTTCTAGATTAAAACACAAACCCAAAGAGATGAGTGGTGGTCAGCAGCAAAGGGTCGGAATTGCCAGAGCCTTTGTCAGTAATCCGTCGATCGTTTTTGCTGATGAGCCTACGGGAAATCTTGATTCGAAAACATCTAAGGAGGTTATGGACTTAATAAAAGATATGGCCAAGGCAAACAACTTAACCATCGTTATGGTAACCCATGATCGAAGATTGGCAGAATATGCTGACAAGATCATCCATATCTTTGATGGTAAGGTAGAAAAAATTGAAGAATTTACTAAGCAAGCCGAAGAACTGCCCCCAGAAGAAACACAGGAGATTGCTACGGATGTGTCATAGTAATTGACAAGGAAAAAGGCAATCATCCAAACAATGAGAATTTAAGTTTACCATTGTATAAAACAAATAGAATAAAATAAAAAGAATGAAATATAAAAGATATAATGGAGAATTGAATACCAAAATCGAAGAATGAAATTAAATTGGAAAGGAAGCAGAGGTAATAGAAATGAGAGGGAAAAAAATATTAACTGCAATGCTGGTTATCTCATTAGTGTTAACAGCAGCCATGACCGGAAATAGTAACATGGCAGCAGCTGCAGCGTCAGCAATTGAAATCACGGAAGGGAATTTAGAGTTTATTGTAAAACCGGGAGAAGAATCAACAATAAGCATACCAGTAAAAGCAATAGGAACATATATAGATAAGCCAACAGTAAAAGTGTCAGCAGATAATGCTCCATTTACATTTACAAATCCAAAGTTAAAGGTTAATAACATTGAAGTTAATGGAATATCAAGCAGTTCAACTACATATGTGGAATTCAATGTAAGAGTTAAGGAATCTGCAAAAATCGGTGACTATCCAATCCGATTATCCTTTACATATATCGATTGGCAATCATCAGGTCAGCTTACAACTTCTTATGTGGATACTTATCTTAGTATATTAGAAGAAAAGGCACCGGCTCAATTGACGGTAAGCAATATCGAATTGAAAAACTTTTATATTGGTAATGATACAGATCTTTCCTTTGTGATTAAAAACGAAGGAGAATTAATGGCACGGAATGTATATTTTTCTGTTGATTATGGCAGTTCTGGAATTGCAGAAAAATATTCCGCGAAAGAGATTAAGGTAGGAGATTTACTTCCTGGTGCCCAAGAAAAAGTAACCTTACCAGTAAGTATATTAAGTAGTGCTGAAGCTGGAAATCAATCCCTAGATATTAATTTTAAATTTAAAACAGTTGATGGTGACTCTATTCAGGAGACCTATGGTATCATTGTAAACCTTAAGAAAAATGAATATTCTCCTAACTTGCAATTTGATAATATTAGCTATATTGGTGATTTGAAGGTAGGTAACGAGTTTACGGTAGTTGCCACAATTACGAACCAGGGATTTTCAAAGGCAAAGGATATTAATGTATCTATTGATAGTTCCAGTATTGGGGTGAGTAGTTTCCTTACCAATTATTTTACAGATGGAATAGAAGTTTCCAATTTGAATGAAGATGAAACAATTCAAGTGGAAATTCCATTGATAGTTTCCAAGGAAGCCACAAGCGGGCTTAAGAATCTTAATGTTATCGTGAATTACAAAGATGAAGCTGGTGGAACTTATGAGAACAATCAAAATGTTTGGTTGGATATTATTGGTGAAGTGGTTTCCACGGACGAACCAAATCTGATTATAGACAATGTAAAACAATCCCCGGAGAAACCGAAAGCTGGAGATAAGCTAGAAGTTTCCTTTGATATTGAGAATAAGAGTAAAGTTGATGTATCAGAAATTAAAATATCACTTAGTAATTTAACAGGAGATACTTTTATTCCGGTTAATTCGGATCCTTATATTTACATAGAAAAATTAGAAGCTGGAAAGACTACAAGAATTACGATTCCTTTGAATGTTTCTGAAAATGTACCTCATGGATTGAATAATTTAACAGTGAATATCTCATATGCGGGACAAATGAGTGAAACAATTAACATTCCAATTCGTAATGTGCAGAATGTAAAGAAGGAAGAGGCAGAAGATACCATTAGTAGGCCAAAACTAATCATCAGTAATTATGTTACGGATGTAGAGGAATTAAGGGCAGGATCTGTATTTAACTTTACCTTTGATATCTATAACACCAATGCTACAGTAGCTGCGAAAAATATAACAGTTACTGTAACACAACCTGAAAATATATTCAGTACAACTCAAGGTAGCAATAGTTTTTATATCAATAAGATCGCTCCTGGAGAAACTGTTCAGAAGACATTAGAGATGAAGGTTAAGAATGATGCAACAACAAAGACTTATCCTCTCAAGGTTACATTTGAATATGAGTATGATGGAGCAGAGATCAACCCTGCTACTGGAGAAATTGGAGAAATGAAAGAAGTAGAATTAAATCTCCAGGCAGTTGAAAATTCCAGACCAGTAGTTGATTATGCTTATGTATATTCCTGGGATGGAATGGTAACAATTGGTAATACAGCGATACTTTCCTTTGAGTTTTTTAATATGGGTAAATCCCCTCTTAATAATGTAATTGCTACTGTAGAAGGCGATTTTGTAAAAGCGGATGGTGACATGCATTATATAGGAAATGTTTCACCAGGTTCCGCGGAATATGTTGAATTTGACGTAATTCCTAATATGGAAGGTATGGCAAAGTGTATTTTAAAGATTACCTTTGAAGATAGCAATGGAGATGAAGTGGAATATATTAAGGAATTTGAGCAAATGGTGAATTCACCTATGGTATGGGATCCAGGAATGGATCAGGGGGGTTATGAAGATGTGTTTAATCCTTCCATGCCTGAAACTAAGAAGGAAATTCTTCCTCTGTGGATGTTTATAACGATTCAAGTAGCTATATTCATCTTATTTATTCCTATTACAAGAAAAATTATTATTAGTATTTATAGAAGTAAGCTTCGTAAGCAAGAAGAATTAAACTATTAAGCCCTTTATTGTTTGTGTAAATAATTTGACAGGCTATTAAAATATTGACACTAGCGTTTTTGAAACGCAGATGGAGGTTTAAATAATGGATAGTATTTTGAATGAAATGGTTGCTACAGAAGATATTTATATGGATCCGGCTTTTGACATGGGTATGTATGATGAATATGGGATGGAAACTGGAATGGCAGAAGTAAAAGATCCGTTATTATCTTCTTGGCCGTTTGTCATCGGAATTTCAGTTGCCGTACTTTTTGTTAGCGTGGCCTTAGGTGCCTTATTGGCAAGAAGAAAAATCAAAAAAGGGATTGAATTATATGAGGATTAGAGATTTAATCAAGATGGGATTGCGGAACCTAGCCAGAAGAAAGACAAGAACCATACTTACAGTGCTAGGTGTCGTAATCGGATCCCTGTCCATCATAATCATGGTATCCATTGGTCAAGGAATGCAGCAAAACTTTGATAAACAGATCAAGGAGCTGGGGAGTCTTACCATTATAACGGTACGTGATCGAGGCTATATCTATGACGAAGATGGAAATTATTCTGGTTCAGTCGAACAAGAATTAAATGATGATCTTGTTAAGCGATTAAAAGAGATTGAACACGTAAGGGCTGTTACACCTGTGCTTAACAAGAGTGTTAGACTCCTTACGGGAAAATATGAGGGATGGGCCTATATTACGGCCATGGATAGTGAAGCCTTTGATGATTTTGATTTTCCTGGATTAACCATGGGAGAATATCCTAACCAAGAGGACAATTCCGGAATTGTTTTTGGAGCTAATGCGGTTGAATTTTATGATACCGGTTCTAGAGGATGGAATTGGACTCCCGTGGATGTGGATTTGGAGAAAAGTAAAATTATATTAAAGTTTCAGGATTATCCTACCAATGAGAGAAAAAAAGAATTTAGCGTACCATTAAAAAACATTGCTAAAATGGAAGAAACCAATGGCATATACGATTGGAATACCTACATGGATTTAGAATACTTTAAGGAGATTTATCTGAAGTATTGTAATACTTTAAATCTCGAAGATCGTAAAAGAGCCATCAAAACCCTTGATGATTATACTGAAATTCGGTTAAATGTTGATAATATTGATAATGTTGAGGATGTACAAGATAAAATCAAGGAAATGGGCTTTCAGACCGAGAGTGATATGCAATATTTAAGTCCTATGATTGAGGCTTCCAATACTCTGCAGATGGTACTATTGGCTTTGGGTACAGTAGCCATGGTAGTATCCGCTATTAGTATTGCCAATACCATGGTAATGTCCATCTATGAGAGAACAAAAGAAATCGGTATCATGAAGGTATTGGGTTGCGTAATTAAAGACATTCGAAAGTTGTTTTTGTTCGAAGCAGGTATGATTGGATTCATCGGAGGAATCGTAGGAAATATTCTTGGTTTTATTGCTGCTTGGTTGATTAATAAATACGGTCAGCCTCTATTTAAGGCTTTGATGTCTGGGAATTATATGTATGATATGACCAATACTACTTTTGCAGTGATTCCATTCTATTTGCCATTTGCTGCAATTGGCCTTTCTGTTCTTGTAGGTGTATTATCGGGATATTTCCCTGCTAGAAGGGCTACAAAGATCAGAACCATTGAAGCTATGAAATCGGAAGGTTAATAGTATACATAAGAATTATTTCATAAAAGCCTAGTAATAAATTGATGAAGGGGTCGTTGTAGAAACACCCCTTCTTTATTTTAAGCAATGAATTTCACAGGAACAATCTTCATAGATTGATTTTTAACAATCCTGTGGTATAATGGAAAAACAAGAGAAGAGGTGATGATATGGTATGTAATACATGTGGAAGACATACGCAAAATGAGAACGCAAATTTCTGTGAATATTGTGGGAGTTCATATCGAGGTGATATCTCCTCAACCTTTTATATAAAGCCAGAGCAAGAAACCAAGGCAGCGATCATACCAGAAGGTTATGAAAAGCCCATATCACTATTACATTGGTTGGGTAGTTACGGAAGTGTATTATTATCAGTATTTATCCCATATGTTGGATGGATTATTTCCTTAACTTTACTATTGGTGTGGTCTTTTGATAATAAAACAATACAAAGTAAAAAGAATTGGGCAAGAGCAATGCTGATTATCATGGGTATTAGTTTTGTAATTATGGTAATTGTAATCCTATACATTACCTTGAATAGTACCATGCTTCAGGATATAATTAATATGAATTTTGATATGAATAAGTATTATAATATTCTAAATGAAATTAATTAATAGGAAGGGATATTTAAGATGAACGAAGTAAGAACAAGATATGCACCAAGTCCTACTGGTAGGATGCATGTTGGTAACTTAAGAACCGCGCTATATGCATATTTAATCTCAAAGCATGAGGGTGGTTCCTTTATATTAAGAATAGAGGATACCGATCAGGAACGATATGTGGAGGGTGCTGTTGAAATTATTTATCGAACTTTACAGGGGACAGGGCTTATTCATGATGAAGGACCGGACAAGGATGGGGGCTATGGACCTTATGTACAAAGTGAACGTCAAGCCAGTGGAATCTACTTGGAATATGCAAAAAAACTAGTAGAAAAAGGTGCTGCTTACTATTGCTTTTGTTCAAAGGATAGATTAGATTCAATTAAAAATGTGCTTGCTACTCCATCAGAGGACGAGGATTCTGAAGTAAAAGAATTTACAAAATATGATAAACACTGCCTTCATTTGTCGAAAGCAGAGGTTGAAGAAAAATTAGCAGCGGGAGTACCTTATGTAATTCGACAGAACATTCCTACAGAGGGGACTACTACCTTCCATGACGTTATTTTTGGTGATATTGCAGTGGATAATGAGGAATTGGATGATATGATTCTGATTAAATCCGATGGATATCCTACCTATAATTTTGCTAATGTTGTGGATGACCATCTAATGAAAATCACCCATGTAGTTAGAGGAAACGAGTATTTATCCTCGACTCCCAAATACACTAGATTATATCAAGCCTTTGGTTGGGAAGAGCCAGTATATATTCATTGTCCTTTGATTACCAATGAAGAACATAAAAAATTAAGTAAACGTAGTGGACATTCCTCTTACGAGGATTTGCTTGAACAAGGTTTTGTTTCAGAAGCCATTGTTAATTTTGTTGCACTACTGGGATGGAGTCCGTCAGATAACAGGGAAATCATGTCCTTAGATGAGTTAGTTGAAGCCTTTGATTATAAACATATTAATAAAGCGCCTGCTGTTTTTGATATGGTGAAATTACGCTGGATGAATAGTGAATATCTTAAGAAGATGGATGATGAGAAGTTTTATCAGATGGCACTTCCATATATTAAGGAAGTGATTAAAAAAGATTTAAACACCAGAAGAATAGCAGAGTTAATAAAAACAAGAATCGAAACATTTCTTGATATTAAAGATTTGATTGATTTCTTTGAAGACTTACCAGATTATGATATTGCAATGTTTAGCCATAAAAAGATGAAGACCGATGCAGCAAGTTCCCTTACTGTTTTAACAGAACTGTTACCAAGATTTGAGGCACTGAATGATTATTCAGAAGCTGGAATTGAAGAAGTCATGATGTCTTATATCAAAGAAAAGGGAATTAAGAATGGTCAAGGTCTATGGCCGGTTCGAACAGCAGTATCTGGTAAGCAATCGACACCTGGAGGAGCTTATGAGATTATGAGTATTCTAGGCAAAGAAGAGAGTTTGAATAGAATACGCATTGCAATTGATAAGCTTAGTCAGTAATTTTGTTGGTCAGGAGTAAATATTATATGCAAATGAATCAGTCTCAACATAAGGCTGTCCTACATAAGGACGGCCCTATGCTTGTTTTGGCCGGTCCTGGATCAGGGAAAACTCTGGTTATCACAGAGCGGACCAGACATCTTATAGAACAATATCATATCCCAGAGGATAAGATTCTAGTAATCACTTTTACTAAGGCAGCAGCCAATGAGATGAAAGAACGATTTCTAAAAATGATGAAATTAAGCCATACCCGTGTCAATTTTGGTACATTTCATGCTGTGTTTTTTACAATTCTGAAAGTTGCCTATCATTTAAATTCCAATAATATAGTCCGGGAAGAAATAAAACTCCAATTACTAAGGGAGATTATTCATCGGATGCATTTAGAATATGAGGACGAGAAAGAGTTTATCTCAGACTTGGTTTCTGAGATTAGTTTGGTCAAGGGAAATCGAATCAATATTTCCAATTACTATTCGGCTGCTTGTCCTGATGAAATCTTTCGTAAAATTTATATAGACTATGATCGAAGCTTAAGGAAATCAAATTTAATTGACTTTGATGATATGTTAGTTTTAAGCCATCAGCTCCTTTCCCAGCGAAAAGATATTTTGAAACTTTGGCAAGATAAATTCCAATATATATTAATTGATGAATTTCAAGACATCAATATGGTACAATATGAGGTCATTCGTATGCTTGCGGCTCCCAGGAACAACCTTTTTGTTGTGGGAGATGATGATCAGTCTATCTACCGTTTTCGTGGAGCAAAACCAGAAATCATGCTAAATTTCCCTAAGGATTATCCGGAGTGTAAGCAGATTTTATTAAATGTTAATTACAGATCGACTGCCAATATTGTTGAAGCAGCCAATATGCTGATTATGCATAATGAAAATCGCTTTCCCAAGAAAGTACATACGGTCAAAGAGAAGGGACCTCAGGTTACCTTGCATCAATATGAGACCCTTTCCTTGGAAAATCAGGGATTAGTAAATGATATTTTGATGAAAAACAAAGCAGGAATACCACTATCTGATATGGCAATTCTTATTCGTACCAACTCTGGTTCTGGAGCCTTAGTTCATAAACTAATGGAATATAATATCTCCTTTAAAATTAGAGATGGACTTCCCAATATTTATGAACATTGGATTGCATTGGATATTATCTCTTATATAAAAATATCCATGGGACAGTGTGATCGAAGACTCTTCCTTCAAATCATCAATCGTCCTAAGCGCTATATCAGCAGGGACTGTTTTGATACACCTCAGGTGGATTTGGATGGGGTTAAGGATTATTATGAAGATAAGTATTGGATGTTAGAGCGTATTGATCAGTTAGAGTATGATCTTGCCCTTTTATCTGATATGACTCCTTTTGCAGCCATCAATTATATAAGAAGAGGCATTGGATATGAGGACTATCTTAGGGAATATGCAGAGCAAAGAAGAATTAAGCTAGAGGATTTAATTGATCTACTAGATGAGCTACAGGAAGATGCTAGGCCATTTCAAAATTATGAAAGTTGGTTTGCTCATATGGAGGAGTATAAAGAAGAGCTAAAGAAACAATTTGAAAATGATAACAAAGACAATGACAGTATTACCATAGCTACAATGCATAGTTCCAAGGGGCTTGAATTTAAAGTAGTATATATTATGGATGCTAGTGAAGGAATTACACCTCATAAAAAGGCAGTTTTACCTGCGGATATTGAAGAAGAACGAAGGCTTTTTTATGTAGCTATGACCAGAGCCAAAGAATATTTAGTAATTTTGAATGCCAAAGAACGCTATAATAAGGTCATGCAACGTTCAAGGTTTATAGAAGAGATTATATCCAAGCAAAGGGAAAGATAATCTATGGTCACAGAGAAAAACCGATCTTTTCATTAATCTTTAGCTTACTATAAGGCTAGTAAGAGTAGAGTTAATGGAAAGATCGGCTTTATTTTATATACATAAGAAGTAATTTAATTTATACTTTATCTATATGTTATTCCATGTATATTAATCTTTTGTAATTGTACGGTGACTTATTCTTCGTCGTCTTCTAAATCATCGAAATCCTCATCATCGAACATTTCATCAAATTCTTGTTCATCCAACATTTCTTCGAAAGCATCTGCAACAGCTTCAAATTCATCATCGTCTTCGATGTTTAATAATTGCGGCTCTCCATCTTCTTCCTGGATAAAACGATATAAAAATACATTATCGTCTTCGTCTTCGCTATCTTCAGCAACCAGTGCAATATAATCCTTGCCTTGAACAGAGAAAATATCTAATATAATGCAGTTTAACTCTGTACCGTCATCCAATGATAATGTAATAGAATCATATTCATAATCATGTCCGCAACCGCAATCTTCGTTGTGAATGTGTTCGCTCATAATACTACCTCACTTTTTATAATTTACCCCTATAAGTATCTAGGGGAATATAAGTAGAATGTACCAGATTGAGGTGAAAAAAGCAAGGTATAATTATGATTAATTTGATAAAAAAAGTTAAAAAATCATATTGACTTTATGGCAAAATATCATAAAATAAAAACGTATCAATCTTATATATTTTAGTAACAATGGAGGGGTATTTGGTGTCTACAGCCAGACTAAATGAGAAAAATAATATACCAAATAATTATGAAAAAAATGGTGGTAGAGAAGGTAGTTTTAAGAAGGATATGAAAGAGACAAGCAGAATGCAAGGGAATAAGCAAAATTACAGCTCGGATGAAGCAACCTATGATGATTTGGTCTCTATGGAATTAGAGCATCTAGACAAACTAGAGACACTAAAGAGAATTGAACGGGAAAAGAAGGTCAAGAAAAGAAAGATGTATGAAGAAGAAATGGAAAGGCCCAAGAGGCCAGTAGTAAAGCAAAGAAGGCCAGCCGGTAAGGATTGGACCAAGAATTATGAATACGGTCTATTAGATGATGATATGGATTATTTTGATTAAAAGTTAGAGAACAATTGTTTTGTAAATTAAAAATATTGCTTAAATAACACATCTTAGTATGATATAATTTCGTATTAGGATGTGTTTTTTGATATTAAGGAGGAAGTTATGGAGAGAGCGGCATATAACATAAAAGTATCTGTCCGAAATCTGGTTGAATTTATCTTAAAATCAGGAGATTTAAATAATACCAGAACCAGAAGTGACGGTGAAGCTATGCAGGCTGGCAGTAGGATTCATCGGAAGATACAAAAGAGCATGGGTTCCAATTACACTGCCGAGTTACCCCTTAGTATCACTTTGCCAATGGAAAGAGACGGAATCAACTTTGAGATAACAGTGGAAGGAAGGGCAGATGGGGTCATCCATAACACTCCTATGGATGAAGATGACTTTTCTATGCTCCTATTCGATGAAGAAAGGGAAGAACTCCCTAGCATTATCATAGATGAAATTAAGGGGGTCTATATGGAACTTTCTCATTTGGATTCCCCTATTGGTGTTCACCGAGCACAGGCTATGTGCTATGCCTATATCTATGCTAGTAATTATGACTATGACAGAATTGGAATTCGTTTGACTTATTGTAATCTAGAGACAGAAAATTTAAAGTACTTCGAGGAGAACTTTGATTATAAAGATTTGTCTGATTGGTTTCACGATTTAATCAAGGAGTATGGGAAATGGGCTGCTTGGCAGATCGGTTGGAATGAAAAGCGTAATCAGTCTATCAAAGAAACAGATTTTCCTTTTGAGTACCGAGAAGGCCAGAAAGAACTGGTTACCGGGGTCTATAAAACAATTTTGAGGAAGAAAAATTTATTTATTGAAGCACCTACGGGAGTAGGAAAAACAATATCTACTGTTTTTCCTTCCGTAAAGGCCATGGGTGAAGGTTTGGCTGATAAAATATTTTATTTGACTGCCAAAACCATCACAAGAACCGTTGCAGAGGATACCTTCGGACTTTTGATCAAAGGGGGATTACCCTTTAAAGTGGTTACCATAACGGCGAAAGAAAAAATTTGTATTCTTGATAAACCAGATTGTAATCCCGGGTCTTGTGTTAGGGCAAAGGGTCATTTTGACAGGGTAAACGATGCAGTGTTTGATTTGTTGACCAATGAAAATGAGATAACTAGAGAATTGATTATGGCATACGCTGAAAAACATTCTGTCTGTCCTTTTGAAATGTGCCTGGATGTTACCTTATGGGCTGACGCAATTGTCTGTGATTATAACTATGTTTTTGATCCCAATGTTTATTTAAGAAGGTTTTTCTCTAATGAAAAGCAGAATGATTATATCTTTTTGATTGATGAAGCCCATAACCTAGTAGATCGTGCAAGAGAAATGTATAGTGCCATCCTTTATAAGGATAGTTTTTTAGAAATAAAAAGTTTAGTTAAGGGAAAAAGCTCTGCCTTGGTAAAACAATTGGATCAGTGTAATCGAGACTTATTAAAATTGCGGAGAGAATGCGATGAATTTGAGATTTTGGAAAATCTGGACGACTTTTATATGCATTTATTAAGGCTTATGTCCGAATATGAGCTCTTTCTTCAGGAAAATACATTAGAAGATGGTAAAGAAGAAGTGTTGCGATTTTATTTGGACCTACGTCATTTTATCAGTATGTATGAAATACAAGACGAAAAATACACCATCTATACGGATTATGATGACCAGGATAAATTTCGCGTTAAACTTCAATGTATGGATCCTTCTAGCAACTTGCGTATTTGTATGGAACGGGCTAGGAGTACCATCTTGTTTTCAGCTACCTTGCTCCCAATTCAGTATTATAAGGAGCAATTGGGTGGGACAGAGGAAGATTACGCCATTTATGCTCCATCTGCCTTTCCGCCAGAAAATCGCTTAATACTTATTGGAAATGATGTTAGTAGCAAGTATACCAGACGAAATAAGAAGGAATATCGATTAATCCTTAATTATATTAAAGATTTTACCAGTGCCCGTATTGGTAATTATCTGGTCTTTTTTCCTTCTTATCAGATGCTGCAGGCTCTTGTGGATATGGCTCAGGATGAATTGGAAGGACTGGTGGTACAAAGTAGTGGAATGAGTGAAGAAGAAAGAGAGAGTTTTTTAGAATCCTTTGTGGATGAGCCAAAGAAAAGTAAAGTTGGTTTCTGTGTTATGGGAGGAATATTTAGCGAAGGAATTGATTTAAGGAATGACAGATTAATTGGAGTAGTCATAGTAGGAACTGGGCTACCTATGGTATGTAATGAAAGGGAATTATTCCGAGGATATTTTGATGAACGGGGGAAGAATGGTTTTCATTATGCATATCTTTATCAAGGCATGAATAAAGTCCTCCAATCGGCTGGAAGAGTTATCCGAACCAAAGAGGACCGTGGAGCAATTCTCTTGTTAGATGATAGGTTTACGAAACCGCAATACTATAATTTGTTTCCTCGGGAATGGTATCCCCATTATATTGTAAATCGTACTAATATAAAAGACTATCTAAATGAATTCTGGAACAACTATGAGAATTAAAATTGGAGTGACATAATTGTAGTGACAAAAAGTAGTGACAAATTGGAGTGACATAAATAGCAAGGTCATGTAAACAAAATATGTTGACCTGATTGTTGGAAAAACAGGTCAACATAAGCTATGTCTAAAAATATAATGATCTTGTGGAAAATCCATATCCCTTCTCTTTGATTAAAAAATCTCTACCTGAAAATGAGCGATAAATAAGATTGGTCAGTAAAAATAGTAGGGAACCAAGTAGGCCACCAATGAAAGCATAAAGCACATCATCAAGATCGCATCTTTCAATATAAATAAAATACTGAAGGAATTCGATCAAAGCAGGTAATAGTAGCAAGATGATTGTTCTTAAGATTTTAGCTTTTTTTCTAAGTGGAATTGAAATATAAAAGCCAAAAGGAATAAATATAAGGATACGGCTGCATAGATAAACAATAATTTCCTTTAGTGAGATATCTCCATACAAAAAGTCTTCAATTAAAATCGATATAGATAGCAAGGGTGTAAAATTAGCCGTTTCAAATGAAACTTGGAAGGCCCATGGAAAAGAGCCTTTGAAAAAGTTACCATAGATGAGTAGGATTAGGTAACATATGATAAATATAGCACTACTGTTTCTATAATATTTAATAAAATTCTCTATGCGGGTACCATATTCTAACATGCTTCTTAGGAAACAATGTAGGTTAGGAAT
The DNA here is from genome assembly GCA_012839085.1 of Clostridiales bacterium. GTDB lineage: Bacteria > Bacillota > Clostridia > Lachnospirales > Lachnospiraceae > Mobilitalea. Next base: position 9,245 of record DUNZ01000014.1, on the reverse strand, counting down.
CAACCAGTTAATGGCTACAATAGTCCAAAGTGTATTGGTATAAGGGATAAATGAGTTCTCCTTTCCGTAGAAGGATAGGAGTGTAATAATGATACTTACGAAGAGATTTAGTATACTATAATTAAAACAGGATTCATATGTAAGTGATTTTTCCAATAGGATGTGACAACATAGGATGGTTGTTAAGCTGGAAAGTCCTATAATCAGAAGAAAAGATGCAAAGAAATAATAACATATAAATTGTATTAAAATAGTTAATATACTTAAAAAAGCAATTAAGGATGATATTTGGATATGGGACTGTCTTCGCATCTTACTACCTTCTTTCTATAAGATCATTCGTATTTGTTCTGGAATAACACTGGCTTTGATATGTGAGGATATGGCTGGTGTTTCCCCATCCGTATGAACGGGTGCTGGTTTTTCAAATTTGATTTCAATGGTCTCACATTCAAATCGTTCAACACCACGAAACAATATATGTTTACCAAGCATAATCGTTGGTAATAATATCATGGTTCTTAGTCGACTCATACCATGGACTAAGCATACGCTCAGTTTTCCATCGCAGGGATCTGCCTTGGGAGCCATAGGAAGTCCACCACCTTCATATGGATGAATCATGGGTGATACTAGTAGAACCTTTTTATAGATTTTTTTCTTCAAACCGTCCAAGGTTATTGTTGCGTCCTGTCGTTTAATCGTAAGAACTTGTTTAATGGCTATAGCAAAATAGACGAATTTCCCTGCTCCAAAACGATTCAGTTTTTTCTTCAGTGTGGAAGCTTGTACTTCAAAGCATACATTGGCATCATAGCCAATACCACTAGAGCAGCAGAATTTTCTTGGACTTTTTTCCATATCTAAAAAAGTAATCTTTCCATGATCTAAGTATTTAAAATTCTTTGGATTTAAAATATTATGCAGTGCTTTTAACGGATCTTTGGGAATATGAAGACTTCTAGCTAGATCATTACTGGAACCAGAAGGTATATATCCTAACAATACCTCTTTATAATTATCGATTCCATTTATCACTTCGTTTAAAGTTCCATCTCCACCTAAAACAATAATATTTTTAATTCCTTCGGAAGAATTACAAACTTCTTTTGCAAGTTCCGTGGCATGGCCGGGGTATTTGGTAAATGAAGAAGAATAGGAAATATGATTCTTATCTAGTTCGTCTTTTACAATCCACCAAAATTTCATACCTTTACCCGAGCTGGATTTTGGATTGATGATGAAATAATACATTCAGTACGCTCCCTTTATATGGTGTCTAATTATTGTATTGTTTTTATTTTATATTCTAATTAGATATTAAATGATTCGGTTTTTATTGTCAATCTTTTGAAGGAATTAATATGATTTTTTCTGTAGGAAAAGGTCTAATCTTTTAAAAAAAATTAATATTTTCAATCAAATATAATACCCATTTCTAAACAGGCACAGAATTGTCCTCACTTCATATGATGTATAGAACAACATTAAAAGCCTATGTTGTTCATTATCACTTGAAAGGAGAGACTATTTTTATGGATAGACGGATGTATCGTGGTAATTATGGCTCCAATGTATCCCCATACAGATCGAAAGATCCGGTTTGTGGTGACAGGGTTAGAAGATATCAGCCAGATCCCTGTGATAATACTGAATTTGATAGTGACTCTAAGTGCTTTCCTGTAGGAATGTGCTATGTACCATGGCAATGCTTTCAAAATCTATTTGAAAATGAGTTTGTAGCTTTGGCCAAAGGAACGATTTTTAAAGATCTTGATTATGAATGGTATGGGAGGGGTTGTTCGTAATGGATAATAGGGAAAAATTATTTGCCTGCATTACAGCCACAAGTTTTGTGCTGGATGACTTAAGATTATTCTTAGATACCCATCCGACTGATCGGGAAGCTTTAGCGCACTGGGAAAAGCTACAAAAAGTAAGAAACGAAGCAGTTGAAGAGTATACCAAGTGCTATGGCCCAATTAATAGTTATGATGTTGATGTGAATAATAAGTGGGCCTGGATTGAGGAGCCTTGGCCTTGGGAAGGAAGGTGCTAGTGTATGTGGAGTTATGAGAAGAGACTGCAATACCCAGTAAATATTAAGCAGCCAAATCCAAGATTAGCGCAGGTAATCATGAGTCAATTTGGTGGACCCGATGGTGAGTTGGCAGCTTCCCAACGTTATTTATCCCAGCGTTATTCTACTAAGAACAAAAAAGTTGCAGCAATTTTAACCGATATCGGAACCGAAGAATTAGCTCATATGGAAATGGTATGTGCAATTGTTCATCAGTTGACCAGAGACCTAACCCCTCAACAAATTGTTGAGTCTGGTTTTGAGAAATATTATGTAGATCATACTTTAGCCCTATGGCCACAGTCAGCGGGAGGAATACCATTTAACAGCTGTTTCTTCCAGAGTAAGGGAGATCCCATTACAGATTTGGTTGAGGATATGGCGGCTGAGCAAAAAGCAAGAACTACTTATGACAACATTCTAAGATTGGTTCATGACCAGGATGTATGTGACCCGATTAAATTCTTAAGGAAGAGAGAGATTATTCATTTCCAAAGATTCGGTGAAGCCTTAAGAATTATTCAAGATGAACTTGATAGAAAGAACTTCTATGCTATTAATCCAGATTTCGCTGCTGATCAATGTAAATAGGTGGAAAATAGTACCTCGAAGGGTTTTGACCTTCGAGGTTTTTTAAAATATAATTTAGCCTTATCTTAAAGAAAAAACTTCTACAATACAATGTATACATAAACCTATATTTCAGATAATATTACAAGGAGACAAGTTTGATAATTATGCTAGATATATTGACTAAATCTTCTAATACATGATAGAATGTGTAACTGAAATATAAAATGACAGAGGAGGAATAAAATGAACAATTTATTAGTAGCACAATCCGGTGGACCTACAGCTGCTATCAATGCTACTTTAGCTGGTGTATTACAAGGCGTACGCGCCAGTGGAAAAGTAGATAAAGTGTTTGGTGCTAAAAATGGTATTGAAGGTGCAATTAATGATCAATTAATTGATTTAAATGATATAGTTAGGGATATAGAGGCCTTAGATACCCTTACCTATACACCATCTTCTGCTTTAGGTACCTGTCGATTTAAAATGAAGGATTGGCGTGAGGATGAGGCAACATATAAAAAGATTATAGATACCTTTTATAAACATGATATTAAATATTTTATCTATATCGGTGGAAACGATTCCATGGATACTGTTGATAAGCTATCTGAATACTGCAAAGTAAATAATCATGACTTTATCGTTATGGGAGCTCCAAAGACAATCGATAATGATCTTAATTTAACAGACCATAGCCCAGGCTTTGGCTCCGCTGCAAAATATATTGCAACAACTCTTGCTGAAATAGCTTGTGATATTGGTGCGTATAATATTCCAGCTGTTACTATTGTTGAAATCATGGGTAGAAATGCAGGATGGTTAACTGCATCTGCAGCTTTATCAAGACTCAATGGTGGATCTGGAGCAGACTTAATTTATCTTTGTGAAAAAGAATTTGATAAGGATAAATTCATCAGCGACGTAAAAGAAAAATTAGCAGAAAAACCAGGTATCCTTGTTGCTATTAGTGAAGGTATCAAAGATAAGAATGGCAATTATGTATCTGACCTAGTATCCAGTGGGGAAGTAGATAACTTTGGACATAAATATATTGCTGGTTCCGCTAGAGCTTTAGAATCCTTAGTTCGTGACGAAATTGGCTGTAAGGTTAGAGCGATTGAACTTAATCTTATGCAAAGAGCAGCAGCTCATATTGCCAGTGAAACAGATATTATCGAATCCTTAATGCTTGGTCAAAAAGCTCTCACTTGTGCATTAAATGGAGAAACTGGTAGAATGGCTGCTATCAAGAGATTGAGCAATAAGCCTTATCGTGTAGAGTTTGTATCAGTTCCTGTCAATGAAGTTGCTAACCATGAAAAGGTTGTTCCATTGGAATGGATTACTCCAGATGGACATGATGTTACACAAGAAATGATTGATTATCTATATCCTTTAATCCAAGGCGAGACGAATTTGAAATTTGAGAATGGTATTCCAAAGCAAATTAAACTATACTAATTAATATAAAGAATGCTCCTCATATAGTAAAGGATTATATCGTTTGCTATATGGGGAGCATGTTTTTTTATTTGAAAGATCTTCTTACCAGAATAAATGATCTTCTAGTTTAACACTATTGGGTTTCTTGTCGTAACCCTTTTTGACAGCTGCTTTATAGGTGTGAAAATATAGACGAGACCCTATATTGTTGGCACCTTCTAAGGCAGCCTTAGCAGCCTTAATACTTAACTTTTGTGAATTGGAATCATAATTATGATAATTATCTAGTTGCTTCTGTAAAGAACCACTTTTTGCAACAGTAAATTGTCCCGCTTGATATATTACTTTTTTAATGGTATTAGGGTATTTTTTGGATCTAACTCGGTTTAAAACGATATTAGCAACCGCTAGCTTTCCTTCATAGCTTTGATTTCCTGCTTCTGCATGAACTAGGCAGGCAAGTAACTTTAATTCTTCTTTTGTATAATCTACTTCATCTCGATATTTAATCTGAGTTTCTTTTTTAATTCGTTCTTCTTCTTTTAATCTTAATAATTCTTTTTCTTCTTCTTTCGAAATTGCTTTGTTAAAATCGATAATTAGCTCTACATATTCACGATTGACATAGCCAATCACCTTATCATCTTGTATATCTACCTTAACCCATTCCTCTTGTAATTCCATTACAGGGTATTTTTCGTTCATATAGATTACGGTTAATTTTCTTGCTTCTGTGGATGGCTCTTCTCTTACATTGAGTCCATCGGTATTGACTCTAATTCTTGAGACCCCATACTTTTTAATGAGTTCTTCATCAGGAATGCCTGTTTTTATATAATCAGCTTTGGCATAACCCTTTACACTACCGGATTCCAAGTAGTACCAACCATTCTCCAAAGAAATTATTTCCGCTGCAGAATCCTTATAAAGTTTACCCAGGGATTCGCTTTCGGTATTAGGTTCTTTTCGGACATGAACGTATGATTTGGCAATGGAAATACCTATATTGGCATACTTTCCTTGTTCTTCTTCAGTTTCTTCCTCGATCTCTTCCTTATTCTCAGCCTCATCCTCAGAGCCTTCATCAGGTTCCACCGGTTCCTGGCTATTCATCGATTTATCTTCCTGTGAAGTTAAATCGACTTCTTCTGAATCCTTATTTGGAAGGCTTATTTCTTCTGAAGGTTCCGGATCCTGAAGCTCGGAGCTATCATCTTCCGAAGGAATATAATCTTTCGTTGATGCGATATCCGATCCATTCCTAGACTCTAGTATGGTCTTTTCTTGCTCTGCAAGGGAACTAACCCCATTCATCTTATCCTTTGACTCATTATTACTATTAAATGAGCTTATTTCATCACTTTCATAAGCATAGGATAAAATAGCCGTAGGTTTATTATGCTTTTTATACATTTCCTGACTGGCAATGGAATCTGTCGTTTCCCTCTGAGGATTACTAGAATCTTTAAAAACATTATTTATGTCAAATATAATGGATAGGCTAAACACAGTCATAAAAATAAGCATAGAGCATAGCGCTCTTTTCGTCTTCATTGCTTCACCTTCTAACGTATGACTTAAATTGCAAGTGCTATTATATCCCAAAGTGATTGGAAAAGCAACCGTTTTGGGACGTTGTTGGAAAAAGCATACAATTTTTATAGTTCATTTTCATTAATTTTTTCCTGAATCATAGAGGATACCAGGGAAGCAATTTCCGTTGTTTTCATATCTTTATAATCTTTATAATATAGAGGTTTTAAATAATGAATCTGAACGTTTAGTTTCTTGGTCGAATTCGTATCAAAAGCCTTGAAAGAATCAATTAAGGCAACAGGTACTATGGGGCATTTTGCATTAGTAGCACTTTTAAAACTTCCGCCCTTAAAATCCAATAATTGATTTCCCTTTCTTGATCTGGTTCCTTCAGCAAAAATGAGAAAATTCTCACCATTTTTAACCCGTCTAGTCATATTCATGATAACCTGCATACTTTGGCGAATGTCTTCTCGATCTATAATTTCAGCTTGTAAAAGCTGTATGACTTGTTTTAATAGAGGAATATCCTTTACCTCTTTTTTCATAACTGTTACAAAAGGCCTCTCATGGGTTTGTAAAAAAGCTAGGGCATCAAAAAGTCCTTGATGGTTGGGAAACATAACATAACCCGTCTCTTTTGGTAAATTTTCAAGACCGGTACACTGTATGGTAATTCTCCCTCGCTTGATTACAATTGGAGCTATTCTATGTAAAAAGGCGTAACGTGTATGCGCATCATATTTATTAATATTACATAATTTAAATAATTGATATAACCAGATTGGTAGATTAAAAATGCTTCTAAGAAACATCAGTATAATTCTTTTCATCTTGTACTCCTTGTAAGTGAATTAATAAGGTTCATACCCCTTTAACATTTTTACTCGACTTGGGTGCCTTAATTTTCTGAGAGCTTTCGCTTCAATTTGACGTATTCTTTCCCGAGTGACATTGAATTCTCGTCCCACTTCTTCCAATGTTCTGCTTTTTCCGTCCAAGAGACCGTATCGTAGGGTTAAAACCTGCTGTTCTCTTTCGGTTAAGGTGCTTAGAAGATTAGTGATTTGCTCTTTTAAAATTGTATCGTAGGCAACATCCTCGGGGTCTGGCATATTTTCATCTCTAATAAAATCGCCTAGGTGACTATCCTCCTCTTCTCCTATGGGAGAATCTAAAGAAACTGGATCAACTGAAATTTTTAATATATTACGTACTTTTTCTATAGGAAGATTTAAGGCTTCCGATAATTCTTCTTCTGTAGGTTCCCGCCCAAGTTCCTGGAAAAGGCCTCGGGAAATTCGATAAGTTTTATTAATGATTTCTGACATATGTACGGGAATCCGTATGGTTCTAGAATGGTCTGCCAGGGATCTTGTAATCGACTGGCGTATCCACCAGGTAGCATAGGTGGAAAATTTAAATCCTTTTTTGTAATCAAATTTTTCTACTGCTTTGATTAACCCTAAATTCCCTTCCTGAATTAAGTCAAGAAATGATAATCCTCTACCCACATAGTGTTTTGCTATGCTAACTACTAGGCGCAGATTTGATTCAGCCAGGAGTTGTTTGGCTTCAACCTCTCCCTGTTCTATTCGCTTAGCCAGTTCAACCTCCTCTTCCGAACTCAGTAAAGGATATTTTCCTATTTCTGAAAGATATAAATGGAGCGGATCATCATAAGTCGTATAGGAATGTAAGGAGATAACCTTGTTGGAAATATCGTCATTGGCTTCTTCTTCGGGTTTGAATAAGATTTCAGCCTCAGCTTCTTCCTGATTTTTAAGATTCAAAACCACGATATTATATGATTCTAGTTTTTCAAATACTTTGTCTACTTGATTGTTATCCAAATTCCAGTCACTGATAAAAGTATTGACACTCTCTGCGTCAATAATACCTTTTTGTAGATTGGCATTTGCAATTAGCTCTTGGAGTTTCTTTTCAAATGCTTCGTTCATAGGATGAATGCTCATTTTATTTCCTCCGTTTTAGGATTAAAAAATAGCACTATTAAATAATATACCATATGGCGGATAAGATGAAAACAAATAATTATAATGGTAAATAGGGATTGATTAACTGAACTTAATAACTTATATTATTATATTATTATATGTGATAAAGTTTCATGTTTTGTTAATTTAAAGAAGTAAACAAGTTGTTTTGGTTTTCAATAGCTTATTAATATTTATATTGATAAAATAAATGGGGTATACTACAAAAAGTATGGTACATGCTTACAATGTTGGATAAGGAAGGAAGGCAAAGTGGACGAACAAAGGACAATAGTTAATAAACAGGAAAGACTAGGAACAAAAAAAGTAGGGGCTTTATTGGCGGAGTTTTCCATACCGGCGACCATAGGTATGTTAGTAAATGCTTTATATAATATAGTGGATAGAATGTTTATCGGGAATGCAAAGGGTTTGGAGTCATTAGGTCTAACGGCTCTTACGATATCCTTTCCCATTATGATGATTATGATGGGAATTGCATTAACCTTTGGTGCTGGAGGAGCCGCCTTATTTTCTATTCGCTTAGGAGAAAGGGATAAGGAAGGGGCAGCTGTAATCTTGGCCAATGCCATTGCCATGATTTTTATTACCTCCTTTTTATTTATGGTAGTTGCTTTGGTAAATCTGGAAGGACTACTGAGACTTTTTGGTGCTAGTGATGAAAGTATGCCCTATGCGGTGGAATATATGAGGATTATTTTGTACGCCTCAGTCTTACAAGGCCCTGCGGTAGGAATGAACCACTTTATGCGAGCCGATGGAAGCCCAAAGACCGCTATGCTATCCATGTTTATCGGAGCTGGCTTTAATATAGTCTTTGATTATATTTTAATTTACCTTTTCGATATGGGTATGACCGGTGCAGCTTTAGCTACCATTGGAGGGCAGGGACTATCTGCTTTATGGGGCTTATCCTATTTTATTTCAAAAAGAAGTAATATAAGACTACAATTTAGTAAAATGAAATTAAAGCGATCATTGATAGGAAGAATTATTGCCGCTGGATTACCTTCATTTACCAATCAGATTAGTGGTAGTATCTTAAGTTTGGTTTTAAATAAAAATCTAGGGATTTATGGAGGAGATGTCGCCATCGGAGGTATTGGAGCCATCAACAGTTTGCAACAATTGTTAGTTATGCCTACCATAGGAATTAGTCATGGGGCACAGCCAATTATCGGCTATAATCGAGGTGCAGGTAATTATCGAAGAATTAAGGAGACTTTAGGCAAGGCTATTTTAACGGCTACGATTATATCCGTATTAGGATTTCTAGCAATTCGGCTTTTTCCAGAAACACTAATCGGCTTCTTTGGAAAAAAGAAAGAATTCCGTGACTTTGGTACTATGGCCATCGGCATCTGGATGTTTATGCTACCGGTATTAGGAGCCCAAATTATTGGTTCCCTCTATTTCCAAGCAGTGGGTAGGCCAAGAATTTCTCTAATCCTTACCTTAAGTAGACAGATCCTTGTTCTATTACCTATGATTCTTATATTATCCAGGCTCTTTGGGTTAAAAGGGATCTTATATGCGGCTCCAGTTTCTGATGCAATTTCCTTCACGTTGACATCAAGTTTTTTACTAATTGA
>DUNZ01000128.1 GCA_012839085.1 Clostridiales bacterium | reverse complement strand
TAATAAAAACTACCACTTACTGATACATACCCTCCTCCTCCATGCAAATGAGTAAATGCACTTGCTCCAGCAATTCCTACCGAAGAAAGATAGCTTATATCTTTATCACCTATTGATGCTGCAGATATAGTTATCACTGTTCCAAGAGATAAAGTACAAGCTAGTAGAAGTGCAACTAATACTCTTGTTTTTCTTTTCATAAAATTTTCACTACCTTTATTTTTTTTATGTATAACAACAATTATCCCCTTCGAAGTAGTACAGGATAATTTGATGTTACCTTATTTACATTTTTTTCTACCTCTAATAATATAACGAAATTTTTGGATATTTCTTACAGGTATAATTACACAAAAGAACAAGCTAAATTTTGTGCATCTTAACAAATCACAAGGTTAATTTTTAATATTCATAAGGAGAACTCTATTATTTAACCCTTTCTATCTATGTCACTTCTCCCTTACCCTTTCATATAATACTGTATAAGCAAATTTGGAGGAACGGTATGGGCGAATTATTAAAAATAGATCACTTAAGTTATACCTATCATAGCCTAGATGGGGAAACACCAGCGTTACTAGACGTTTCCTTTGATGTAAAAGATGGGGAATTTCTAAGTATCGTTGGACCAAGCGGATGCGGAAAATCCACCTTACTTTCTCTGATTGCAGGCTTATTAACTCCCAGTAGTGGTTATATATATATAAATGGAAAGGATATCAAATCCTCCGGAAAAAATATTGGTTATATGCTTCAAAAGGATCATCTTCTAGATTGGCGAAATACACTTAAAAATGTATCCTTAGGCCTTGAGATACAGCATAAATTGAACGATAGTAGATATGAACAAATCGACCAAATGCTGACTACTTATGGACTAATTACTTTTAAGAATTCCTATCCTTCCGATTTATCTGGTGGGATGCGTCAACGTGCAGCATTAATCCGTACCCTCTTACTGGAACCTGATATTCTTCTTTTGGATGAACCATTTTCTGCCTTGGACTATCAAACTCGCCTAGAGGTAGCAGATGATATCTGGGGTATTATACGAAAAGAGAAAAAAACTGCAATACTGATTACCCATGACATTTCAGAAGCAATTAGTATGGCTGACCGGGTAATCGTCCTAAGCTCACGTCCCGGAACCGTAAAAAGTATTGTTGATATTAATCTTTCCATAGAAAATCGAACTCCCTTTAGTTCAAGAAGTGCGCCGGAGTTCAAGTTTTATTTTAATCAAATATGGAAGGAGTTAAATCATCATGAGCAGAAAGAAAATTAAATCAGTCTCTAGTGCAGGTCTAAATGTTTCTGCTGCTCAACAAGCATATATCAGAAAACATTTATTACTAAACAGGCGGATCCGGATCTATCAAATACTAATCTTGATAAGTTTTATCGCTCTATGGGAAATCGGTACTCGGATAGGAATGATCAACTCCTTCGTTTTCTCAAGTCCTTCTAGGATCACAAAAACCTTTATTGATATGGCATCCAATGGTGAAATCTTTTATCATATCGGGATCACCATGCTTGAAACCCTTGCCAGTTTCTTCTTAGTCAATGCCATCGGTTTGATTATGGCAATTGTACTTTGGTGGAACGATAACATATCGAAAGTATTAGAACCCTATTTAATCGTTTTGAATAGCCTGCCAAAATCAGCCCTAGCTCCCGTGTTTATCGTTTGGCTTGGAAACAATATGAAAACCATTATCGTAGCAGCTGTTTCAGTAGCTGTCTTTGGTTCCATAATCACCTTATACTCTGACTTTAAGAATGTGGAACAGGATAAAATAAAACTCATTTACACCCTAGGCGGGAACAAAAAAGATGTTTTATTTAAAGTAATCATTCCCTCAAATATACCATCCATTATAAGCCTAATGAAAGTTAATATCGGTCTTTCTTTAGTTGGAGTTATCATAGGCGAATTCCTTGCCGCTAAAGCTGGATTAGGCTACTTGATCATTTATGGAAGCCAAGTTTTCCGCCTTGATTGGGTTATTCTTAGTATCGTTATTCTTTGTATTGTGGCTACCGCATTATATAAGATATTGGCTTATTTCGAGAAAAAGTATTCAAGATAATTCCATCGGTTACTTAATTTTAAAGGGGCTCTAAGTCCCTTTATTTTTTATAAAATGCTTCTTACCTTAAAGAGTCACCATCATCATTTTTTAACAAAAATTATATTGGGAATTCAATGAATTGTTTCTGTTTTTGGGTTTTATTTATCATTCTTATCATTTTTCTAAAATAATTATAAAGCATTTCTAAATATTTTCTAATTTATTCTATTGCTTAAATAATATATGTTTAGTAAAATGGAAATAAATGAGAGAAGCAGTTTAAAGACATGAATAAATAAACTACATGGAGGATTGGTAGATGAAAGATTTTGTAATTACCACGGATTCAAACTCTGATTTATTAGAATCCTATATTAAAGAAAAACAGATTGGTATCATACCACATTATTATGATTTAGAAGGCATTACTTATGGAGATGAAATTAATTTAACTCCAAAAGAATTCTACGACAAAATGAGAGCCGGACTTATGCC
>DUNZ01000127.1 GCA_012839085.1 Clostridiales bacterium | reverse complement strand
TAAGTTGGGTAAGTTACATTAGAAAGGCTTGAAGCTATGATGAAAAAAATCCTAATTAATGTTTTGGCGATTGGCCTGGCAATCCTTGTATTGTTATTTTTCCAGGAACTATTCATGCCAAAATATATGTCATCAATACATGAAGGAAATCTGGTGGAAGAATACTATGATGAAGAGAAAAAGCACGATGTTATCTTCATCGGAGATTGTGAAGTCTTCTCCAACATTTCACCGGTGACCCTCTGGGAACATTACGGCATCACTAGTTATATTCGGGGGAGTGCACAGCAGTTAATCTGGCAGTCCTATTATTTACTAGAGGAAACCTTAAAGTACGAGAAACCAGAGGTGGTTGTTTTTAATGTATTGGCAATGAAATACGATGAGCCTCAAAAAGAGGCTTACAATCGTCTTACTTTAGATGGAATGAAATTGTCACTTACAAAACTAAAGGCAGTTCGGGCTTCCATGATGGAAGATGAGTCTATGATTTCATACATTTTCCCCTTATTACGGTATCATTCAAGATGGAATGAACTGTCCTTGGAAGATTTCAAATATCTATTCGATAAAGATAAGATTTCCCACAACGGCTACTTGATGAGAATTGATACAAAGCCGGTGGATGTGATTCCCAAAGGACGAAGATTGGCCAATTATCAATTTGGTGACAATAGTTACCATTATCTTGAGTTGATGACAAAGCTATGTAAGGAAAATGGAATCGAACTCATCCTAATCAAATCACCCAGTGTATATCCCTATTGGTATGAGGAATGGGATGAGCAAATGGTTCAATATGCCAAGGAACATGAACTAACCTATATTAATTTTTTGAAACTGGCGGATGAGATTGGGATAGATTATGGAAAAGATACCTATGATGGTGGCTTACATCTCAATTTATCTGGTGCTGAAAAATTTAGTTTGTATATCGGGCAAATATTAAGTGAAGACTTTGGATTAAAGGATCGTCGTGAGGATGATGAATACAAGAAAATATGGGAAGAAAAGATCTCCTTTTACTACGCAATGAAGGAAGATCAAGAAAGAGAATTGAAAGAATATGGGTATTTAAAAAGTTATGGTGCCATGGTTCAAAATATAGAAAATCAATAGCACCATTGAAGAAATGAGGAGCTGATTATGAAAAAGATATTGTTTATTATGAAAAAGATAGCGTTTATTATGATTGTAATTGGAAGTTTTGCTTTGGTAGCTTGTGGAAGCAAAGACGAGGGAAATAATACGCCTGGAGATACGACGAATTCCAATGAGACAGGAAATGAAGATAATAATGAAAAAAATGTGGATCAGGAAACAGACAATTCAAAGGATTCCAGCGAGGATATAAGGGAGGAAATCGAGGGATACACCTTCGTATATAATAATGTGCCCATTCCCTTGAATCAGAAAGCTGCTCCGATTTTGCAGGATTTGGGAAAAGAACAGAGTTATTTTGAAGCTCCTAGCTGTGCCTTCCAGGGGCTTGATAAAATATATTATTATAATGGTTTTGAATTATCGACCTATCCCAACCAAGGTGTCGATTATATATCGGCCATTGATTTGATGGACGATTCCGTATCTACGGAGGAAGGAGTCTATATCGGATCTTCCTTGGAGGATGTGATAGAGGCCTATGGAGAAGGTTATACCGAAGAAAATGGAATGTATACCTATATCTTAGGGGAAACTAAGTTAAACTTTTTAATTGAGAATAATGAGGTTACGGCAATCACCTATCTGGCAATTGTGGAAGGGTTGGAGTAAGGTGATATTTGATATCTGAAATTATATTATGTATTATATCATTGCTTGTATAACTGACCACAGGATTAATGCGCTAAAGATTAGATAAAATAACAAGGCTAGGAATAAGTAGGGTGCATTAGCGAGCATATGTTATTAATGATTATGAAGATATGGTTTTTCGAAATCATATCTTTTTTTTATCCAATACAATGATTGTCCGTCCTGGTATACTGAAATCTTGGAATTCGAATATTAATCAAGGAGCAGGGAAAAATAAAATTTGGATATACTAAGATTTATGGCCATCTGTGAACTTCATCAGGTTACCTTATAAAGTGTATGTATAAAGAATGCCAAATAAAAAAGGAGGTAACCGTCTGGAAAGTTATCTCAATCCAATCCAGACGGTATCAATGATGAAAGCATTAATTTATCAGGGGATAAAAAGTGTAAAAGTTGCAAATGTGGAGGATCCAAAGATTGAAAAAGCGGATGATCTTATTTTAAAGGTAACATCAACCGCCATTTGCGGTTCTGATTTACACCTATACCATGGAATGGTGCCTAGTTTATCAAAAGGGTCGATACTTGGCCATGAGACCATGGGCATTGTGGAAGATGTGGGTTCGGCCGTAAAGAAAGTGAAAAAAGGAGATCGAGTGATTGTTCCCTTTCCAGTTGCCTGTGGAGGTTGTTGGTACTGTGAACATGATTTATATAGCCAATGCGATAATTCAAATCCCCATAATGAGATCGGTGGTATCTTAGGATGTGGAGAAGTTTATGGGGGCTATCAGGGAGGTCAAGCAGAGTATTTGAGGGTTCCTTACGCCAATGTGGGTCCTAGGATTGTTCCCGAGGAGCTCAGTGATGAACAAGTACTATTTTTAACGGATGTCCTACCTACTTCTTATTGGGGAGTAGATATCGGAGGAGTTAAAAAAGATGATACGGTAGTTGTCTTAGGTTGTGGACCCATTGGTTTAAGCTCTATCAAATGGTCAGCCTTAGCTGGAGCCAAGAGAATTATTGCCGTTGACTGTATCGATTACCGCTTGGAACATGCCAGAAAACATTATGGCATAGAAGCCATCAATTTTGAACATCACGATGATACAGGGGAGTATATCCATGAGATTACCAAAGGTGGAGCCGATGTAGTATTAGACTGTGTCGGTCTGGATGGTAAGTTGTCCACCTTAGAAAAAATAGAGACCTTGCTGAAACTGCAAGGTGGTTCAAAGTCTGCGATAGAAGTGGCTAGCCAGATTGTAAGAAAAGGTGGAACTATAGTTTTGCTGGGAGTCTATGGGACCCGGTATAATTTATTTCCCCTAGGGGATTTATTTGCAAAAAATGTTACCTTAAAAATGGGACAATGTCCGGTTCATGCCTATGTAGATCCAATTTTGAATATGATTAAGGAAAATAAATTTGATCCAACGGATATTATAACTCACCAATTCTCCTTAAGTCAGGGAGATCGGGCCTATGAGATCTTTGATAAAAAAGAGGACAATTGTATTAAGGTAATACTTCATCCATAAAACAGGGGGCTAAAAAATGGTAGAAATTAAAGAGATTACAATTCAGGAAATATCAAACTTAATAAAAGAAAAGAAAATTTCGGTAAAAGAATTGGTAGAGGAATATCTCCATCGAATCGAAAAATTAGATCAAGGTAGCCATGGATTAAACAGTGTATTGGAAATCAATCCAGATGCTTTAGAGATTGCTGGGAATTTAGATAATCGCCATTCCGAGGGAAGTAGTCTACTATTTGGAGTACCTATTCTATTAAAGGATAATATCAATACAGCAGATCAGATGCATACTTCCGCTGGATCCTTGGCTTTGGCAGATAATATTCCATCCAAAGATGCAGAAATCGTAAGTATTCTAAGATCCAAAGGTGCAGTGATTTTAGGTAAGACCAATATGACAGAGTTTGCAAACTACATGACAAAAGGGATGCCACCGGGATATAGTTCCCGAGGGGGTTATGTGAAATCACCCTACCGAGAGGGGGTTGATCCCTCTGGTTCTAGTACTGGTTCTGCAGTGGCTGTCACAGCCAATCTTTGTGCTGCCTCCATAGGAACAGATACCTCGGGCTCCATTATTTCACCGGCCACCAATAATAGTATTGTTGGATTTCGTCCTAGTATGGGATCCTTAAGTCAAAAGGGTATCATACCCATAAGCTTTACCTGTGACACTGCAGGACCCATGACCCGAACCGTATCTGATGCAGCAATTATATATTCGGAACTAACTAGTATCAATGGAGGAAGCGAGAATTCAAGGAACCGATTTTTGGTGATGAAAGAGGATGGGGAAAAGGCCGACGGCAAGGGCTGTACCCTAGGAATAAACGAATGGTCTCTAAAAAATATGGATACAGAAAAAGCGAAAAAAGCAGAATCTATACTAAAAGAGATTGAAAAGGCAGGAGTTCAAATTCAAGGATTTTCCATTGAACCGCTTCCTAAGGATCAGATTAAGGGGATACAAAGATACGAATTCAAATATGCAATCAATCGTTATTTATCAAATCTGCCAAAAGAATATCGGATGAAATCCCTTAGGGATATTATCCAGTTTAATCAAGAACATCCGGAAACCTTACGATACGGCCAAGAGTTATTAATCGATGCAGAAGAAAATACCCGTGGGGATTTAAGTGAAAATGAATACATCGAATTATTAAAAAATCGGGAACGATTAAAAATGCAGACATATGAGATCCTTAGGGGTATTGATGCCTGTATTATGTTTACAGAAAATTTGCTCCTGCATTTAATAGGACTACCAGTGATTACAATACCCCATGGCATGTGTAACGACGGAACACCTTATGGCATTTGCCTTACTGGTTTGACTGATACCGATCTTCTAAATCAAGCCTTGTTCTTAGAAAAATTAGTTGGGCAAAGAAAGGTACCATTATTATAGTTATATAGTTATATAGTTATATAGTTATAGTGTAGTTCTAAGTCAAGAGATTCTTTTGGCTGTACTGTTTACCATCGATTGGATACCCGTTCCGCAAATCCAAAGAAATCTTTTAGATAAATAATAGTATCATCATCCAATACTACGAAACCAGAATATTTACCAAATACTTGATGCTGATCCGTGGCTAAGAGGATGGTATTCAGAGTGAAAGATCGATCAAGGATGGGGTCAAAGGTTAATTCCACCCGACCGTCAGAGGAGGTAATCTTCCAAGGTTTCATATATTCGTATTCGTTTTTCTCATTTTTGGGGATATGGAAGACGATTTTTTTAAGTTTATTGGCGATACCATTAAAGAAAATCATATTTTCCGTTGCTGCCATATTTTTTCCAAAGCCATACCCAAAATTAAAACCAAAGCCTTCACCACATACCTTACCAGCTGCTGCAGCCCAGTACCAAGTGGTACGATAAGGCCAAACACCACGACCCCAATCTAGGATTCCATAAGAGTCCTCGGCCAGAAATAAATAGGGTTGATCCATAAACCTTACGAAACCAGAAGCCTTCATGCCAATGATTTTTCGGTTATAATAAAAATGTTTTTTGCTTTCCTTAAAAGGAGTTGCAATCACCATAGAATCCCTTGGTTCCTTGGATAGGACGATGGAGGTTTCAAAATCATTTTTGTTATTAAAGTTTTTCATATTCAAGTAAAGATTTCGTAAGCCATTTTCATGTTTGAAAGCCACATGGAGCAATTTACTTTTATATATGATATCTCCTTGTTTACTGGATTCTGGCATGGAGAACTTGGGGGCGATACGGATTATATTTTTAGTATTCTGGCTATTGTTTTTAAAATCTATGAAACTGGCGCCAACCAGGATAAGGCAGTTGCTTTTTCCCACAGTTAAGGCTAGTGCATAATCTTTGTTATAAATAAGATAGTAGTCCCATTCCTTTAACCGAAGTTTCTTTACGACATCATCTCTCCGATAAATTAGGAGGGGGGAGGTTGCATAACCTTTTCGTTTCAGTTCTCCGCGTTTGTTCAGTAATCTGGATGGTTTTGTAATTCTATGTTGCATAATCCACCTCCGCCATGGAAGTTTTGCTATATTATATTCTATTAAGGGGGAAAGTAATCGTTACATATTAAATAATAATCTGGGGAAAGAGG
>DUNZ01000126.1 GCA_012839085.1 Clostridiales bacterium | reverse complement strand
AATGTTTTTGCTCTTAATATTTGTTTGCCTGCTTCTAGTAAAAGGCTAATCTCATTAAATTTAAGGTCAATAATTTCACCTTGAATAATCTGCCCCTTGGTAAATACCAGCCTAGGTTCCTGGGATGTTTTGGTTGCTATTGGTGTTGGAAGATCATGAAGATTTGAACTTGTAATACTGACGTTCGACTTTGGATTCAATTCCAATGGGCTTACCTCCAATATAAGATAAATAGTAAAAAACTGTAGCTATAGCTACAATCCTGTATAAATTTGTTAGTTATAATATGTATAGTTACTACTTTTATTATAATTCTTTGTATCTATCTCTTATATCGTCCGAAAAAGAATAAAATTTAATAGAAGCCAACTTTTGTATTAAATGATAATAGTAATCAATTCGTGTTGACAGAAGAGGTACCTTGGATTATGATAAAAGTGTAAAAGAAGTAGTGTATCGGGGGTTTTATTCCAGCAAGATGAATATACCAGAGGTTAGACTTGTTCATAAAGGTCTTTCCTATGGTTGGAAATGTCATTTTTTTGTATAAGATTCACCTTGCTTGTTATTTGATTTCATGGTAAGTTATATATTGTTTTTATTTGACGCTATCTGCGTTAGAAATGGAGGAAATTATGAGAGAAGAATGGTATGAGTTTAATCCGGGAAGCTGGACTACGGACATTAATGTACGCAGCTTTATTCAACATAATTATACACCCTATGAGGGGGATGCTTCCTTCTTAGTTGGCCCAACCAAAAGAACCTTAGAACTTTGGGACAAAGTAATGGAGTTAATGAAGGAAGAAAATCAGAAAGGTATTTTGGATGCAGAAACTTCTAAGCCTTCAACAATTACAACCTTTGGACCAGGATATATAGATAAGGAAAAAGAGGTAATCGTAGGCTTTCAGACTGACAAACCATTGAAGAGAGGGATTATGCCCAATGGTGGAATCCGTGTGGTTAAGAAAGCGTTAAGTGCTTACGGTTATGAATTAGATAGAAAAACAGAAGAGATCTATTCCGATAATCGAAAGACCCATAATGATGGTGTCTTCGATGCATATACAGATGCCATGAGAAAGGCAAGACACACAGGAATTATCACAGGGCTACCAGATGCTTATGGCCGTGGTAGAATCATTGGTGATTACCGTAGAGTAGCTCTTTATGGTGTGGATTATTTAATCGAACAGAAGTTACATGAGAAAAAATTATTAGAGATTCCGATTCTAGAATCTCCTGATATTCGACTTAGAGAAGAAATTTCTGAACAAATCAAAGCATTGAAACAGTTGAAGGAGATGGCTAGCTCCTATGGATATGATATCAGCAAGCCAGCGAAAAATTCTTTCGAAGCAACTCAGTGGACATATTTTGCATACCTTGGTGCTATAAAAGAACAAGATGGTGCTGCCATGAGCCTTGGAAGGGTTAGTACTTTCCTTGATATTTATTATGAAAGAGATTTAAGAAATGGTCTCATAACGGAAGAAGAAGTTCAAGAACTGATTGATCAATTTGTAATGAAATTGAGAATGGTTCGTTTCCTTAGAACACCAGAGTATAATGACCTATTTTCCGGAGATCCGACTTGGGTAACAGAATCCATCGGAGGCATGGGACTGGATGGAAGAACTTTGGTTACGAAGAGTAGTTTCCGTATTCTTCATACACTATATAATTTAGGACCAGCGCCAGAACCTAACTTAACAGTACTTTGGTCTAATTTCCTTCCTGAGCCATTTAAAAAGTACTGTGCACAAGTTTCCATCGATACCAGCTCCATTCAATATGAAAGTGATGATATCATGAGAGAGGTATGGGGAGACGACTACGGTATCGCATGTTGTGTATCTGCTATGAGAATTGGTAAGCAAATGCAATTCTTTGGTGCTCGTGCAAACTTAGCGAAAGCTTTACTTTATGCGATCAATGGTGGTAAGGATGAAAAATCAGGAGAACAAGTAGGTCCTATGTTTGCACCAATCACTGGAGATTATTTAGATTATGACGAGGTTATGACTAAATTTGATCAAACTCTAGATTGGTTATCAGAATTATATATTAACACCTTGAATGTAATCCACTACATGCATGATAAATATAATTATGAGCGTCTACAAATGGCTCTTCATGATATTAATATTCTTCGTACAGAAGCATGTGGTATTGCTGGATTATCTGTTGTGGCTGACTCTTTATCTGCGATTAAACATGCCAAGGTTAAGGTTATTCGTAATGAAGAGGGTCTAGCAGTGGATTATGAAATTGAAGGAGATTATCCTGCCTTTGGTAACAATGATGATCGAGTAGACTCAATTGCGGTTGATCTAGTGGAGCGTTTTATGAACAAGCTTCGTAAGGTGAAGACCTACCGTGGAGCAAAACAGACCTTATCCGTGCTTACAATTACATCCAATGTGGTATACGGTAAGAAAACAGGAAGTACACCAGATGGCCGTAAAGGTGGAGAACCTTTTGCACCTGGAGCAAATCCGATGCATGGTAGGGATAAAAAAGGAGCAGCTGCATCTATGGCATCTGTTGCGAAACTACCTTACAAGCATGCAGAAGATGGTATTTCTTATACCTTCTCTATCGTTCCTAAGGCTCTTGGAAAGAATAAAGAGGAAAGAATTGACAACCTAGCAGGTATGCTAGATGGATACTTCCATGATAGAGGACATCATATCAATGTCAACGTATTTGACAGAGAGACTTTATTAGACGCTATGAAACATCCGGAAAAATATCCACAATTAACCATCCGTGTTTCTGGTTATGCAGTAAACTTTGTGAAACTAAATAGAGAGCAACAGCTTGATGTTATTAATCGTACCTTCCATGAAAGATAGAATAGTCAGTAAGATTCTATTTGAGAAGGAGAGTTAGTTTATTTGGGACACCGATAAACTTTGAAAGGATTGGTTGGATATGGACAGAATAGGACGGATACATTCGCTAGAAACCTTTGGAACTGTGGATGGGCCTGGAATCCGATTTGTGGTATTTATGCAGGGATGTCCCTTACGATGCCAGTTTTGTCATAACCCGGATACTTGGGATGCAACCAAGGGAATGGAATATACCTCTCGGTCATTAATGGATGAAATCAAGCGATATAAATCCTATATGATCTTCTCCAAAGGCGGAGTTACCTTTACCGGTGGGGAACCCCTTCTACAGTCCGAATTTATTCTAGAAGTAAGCAAAATGTGTAAACAGCAGGGAATATCGGTTGCTATTGATACCTCAGGATATGTTTGGAACAGTAAAGTGAAGGAAGTATTGGATTACACGGACTTGGTATTGCTAGATATAAAGAACTATGATCCCAGGGTTTATGAAGAAGTAACTGGAGTGTCCTTGAATCCTACACTAAAATTTTTAGATTATCTGAAAGAAAAAAATATTGAAACATGGGTGAGATATGTCTTGGTACCCAACCTAACAGATAATTTAGAAAGTGTAGTAGGGCTGTCCAAACATCTAGATAATTTCCCCAATGTATCCAAAATTGAGCTTCTTCCCTTCCATAAGATGGGCGAATATAAGTGGCAGGAACTTGGTTTGGAATACAAATTATCGAATACAAAGGAACCTGATAAAGATTTAATACAAAAGGTAAAAGAAATCTTAGAAAGCAATGGTAAAAAGGTTTCTGTAAGTACCTAATTCATTAAGCGTGTATAAGATGGGATACAATCCTGTTTTATACACGCTTCTTTTATGATAGAATAAGGGAGTAAGTATAAGATCGAAAAATGAAGAAGAAAGTAAAGTAGAAAAAGTAAGACAGAAAAGTAAGGCGGAAATTAAGGAAGAAAAGTAAGGCAGAAAAGTAAGGCAGAAAAGTAAGGCAGAAAAGTAAGGCAGAAAAGTAAGGCAGAAAAGTAAGGAAGAAATTAAGGAAGAAAAGTAAGGCGGAAATTAAGGAAGAAAAGTAAGGCGGAAATTAAGGAAGAAAAGTAAGGAAGAAATTAAGGAAGAAAAGTAAGGCAGAAAAGTATGATGGAAAAGTAAGGCAGAAAAGTAAGGCGGAAATTAAGGAAGAAAAGTATGACGGAAAAGTAAGACAGAAAACTAAGATAGAATAGTAAGTAATGTAAGGTAGAGAAGTAAGTTAGATAATTTCAGTTATATCATTATTTTTAGTAAGGAGTTTTTTATGAGAATTTACATAATCCGACATGGACAAACAGATTGGAATTTACAGGGAAGGTTTCAGGGGAGAGAAGATATTCCTCTGAATGAATTTGGAATTCAACAAGCGCATCGTTGTGGGAAAGCCTTAAAAAAGGAATCATTCCGAGCGGTAATCACTAGTCCTTTGCAAAGAGCAAAGAAAACAGCAGAGATTATTGCAGGACATGTTGGAGTAAATGAAGTGATTATTGAAGAAGGGATCATTGAACGGGATTTTCGTAAGATATCAGGGTTGACACCAAAAGAGCGGGAAATGTTTTATGCTACTGGAGGTCAAGATGACAAAGAACCTTGGGAAAAGTTATGTGGTCGAATGATGGCTGCTCTTAAAAAATACGCAAAATTATATTATGGTGAAAATATTATTATGGTATCCCATGGAGCATCCATTAATGCTATACTAACTGTATTATCGAAGGGGGAAATAGGATCAAGAAAAACCAGATTGAAAAATGCCTGTATCAGTATTATAGAAGTAAACCATGATGAGCTGAAACTTGGTCCATATAATTTGGAAGCGGAGGAATATTTGGACCTAGAGCTAGAATAAATTTTCTAAAACTAAGGGGATCTGATAATTGGATCTGTTTACTATTTTAATATAACGATAATATGAAAGATGCTATGAAAGATTATCTGATAAGATTATATGATATGATAATATGATAAGATAATTGATAAAATATAATAATGTAATATAAAAAGCCAATAGAATAAGGTGATTTAAAAACGACAATTTTCGATAAAAAATGTAACATTTTTCTTTTCTCGTAATATGATGTATTGGGATATAAAATATGGTATCCCAATACAAAACAGGGAGGAATGAGAGATGGATAAATATTACGGTGACAAGGCTTCCGTTTTAAGCTCTAGCATTCATACTAGTGTAGATTATTGCGATAAAGGGGATTGTAAAGCAAAAGTGATCAGTGCTGATACACTTCCTGGTGCTGAAAATCATCCTTGGTATGGTGGGGAATATAAGATACCGAAGGTATTAGCGGAGTTTGTTGTACAAATTGATACTGAATCGCAAATCAAGTTGAATGAACCGGCTTATGAAATTAAAAGAATTGAAAAGCAGGTATTTTTAACTCAATGCAGATATATCCCACCTACTGACAAAGTATTTATTGAGGGTTATATTAGAAAGAATATTGAATATGCATCCAAGTATTGTGCTAAGGGCCGTGCTATCAGCGGTAGTATCAAAGATACTACGGTTCATATTCCGTTCAAAGTATATACAAAAGTTAAGTTCCGCGGTGAGAAACCCAAGATACATCCTAACTTACCTCCAATGGTAGCAAGATATTTTGATGAGAAGAGAATGGGTAAGGATATCCGAGAAGCAGACAGATCCAATGTAGAAATCTTAAATGAGCCAGTATATTGCGAGCTTGAATGGACTGCTGTTTATGATGCAGATATTGATCAAAAGGGCAGACCAATCGAAGGTTTCTTGAATGAGGAAGAATTCATGGAATTCACAGATAAGTCTGTTGTTTACATCTGCATGAAATTACTTCAGAAGCAACAGGTTTGCTGGGGACCTGCAATCCCTCATAAAGATGATTTCAAGAAGCTTCCGAATGCATTAAACCAAGAGTGGAATTTACCAATAGATGAATTGGATAAAAAAGATTAGATAAAAACGAAGGAATTATAAAATATTGATATACCATAGAATAAGTCTCCTCTGCTTAGGTAGAGGAGATATATCTTTGTGAAAAAATAATTTAAAAATTGTGATTTGTCTTCTTGACAAACTATAAAGTTATAAATATAATAAGAAAGTACGTTGCAAGTGCATGGGATCTTAGCTCAGCTGGGAGAGCATCTGCCTTACAAGCAGAGGGTCATAGGTTCGAGCCCTATAGGTCCCATTTTCATGCAAAGTATGAATGAAAATGGCGAAGTAGCTCAGTTGGCGAGAGCACACGGTTCATACCCGTGGTGTCGGCGGTTCGAATCCGTCCTTCGCTATTTTTTATTTGTAAAATTTATTTTTGCCGTAATATAAGAATAATCGAAGTAAATTAATATAAGTAAATTATTATAAGTAAATTAGTATAAGAAAATTATATAGGAATTTTGGAAATAGATAAGGGTACACAGATATAACCGTAATCTACCGATTTAGAACACCTACTTGTTTTGTCAAAAGCGGACATTTATGTCATATGGGACAAAGAAATCATAGTAGCTGAACTTGTATCGGTATGGAAACACAAAAAGTGTGAGGTTATATCTGTGTACCTTTTTGATTTTGTAACCGTCATTTTTATTTATCATAAAGCAATCGTTTCGAAAAGGCATTTCTATATTCAGAAGGGGTTAAACCAACTACCTTTTTAAATGCTTTCATAAAATTATGATTATCGGAAAAGCTTAATGCAGAAGCAATCTGGTTAATCGAATCGTTCGTGTCGGTCAGCATATATTTTGCTAATTCCATCTTCTCCTTCAATATGTATTGTTTCAGCGGTAGGTTTTCAATGGTTCTAAATAAATGGGACAAGTATTTTTCATTATATCCAAAATGTTTTGCAATGTCGGAAACCTTAACATTCTTTGTTAATGTGGATTTTACATAGTCGATGATATCATTATAAATCTGACGCTTAGAATCTGAAGTCTGAGTATCCTTTGTGGAAAAAAACTGATTGTGTATCTCGCAAAGAACCGACGTGGTGGTGTAATTAAGGAAGGTTTTATTATAGTTTGAGCGGATGGAATCCTGGAGCTGTCTCATGAGGATTACTACCTTTTCAGGTGCTGGTAATACACCTTGGATGGGGATGGTGAGTTGATTTTTGTCGTTGTCGACCTTATGAATGATATCTTGTTTTTGGATCTCGTGGGAACAGGAAAAGTGAAGCCAATAAAAGCTGCAATCCGAAGGATAATAGCCATATCTGGTGTTGTTAGGTGTGGGAGATAATAATAAATGTTCCCCTCGGTTTACCTTATACCGTCCATTATCATCGGCAATATATAAACAACCGTCCGTCATAACAATTAATTCGTAATCGGTCAAAGGAAAGGTTTCATGCTTCCAATCGGGAGATGGTGCTTTAAACTTTCCAGTGTAAGCATAAGTCAACGGAGAATTAACTATAAAATTGTAAGTTAACATCAGTTCACAACCTTTCTTTTAAACAAATAGGAACCGCTATTTTCCAAATAAATACAATAAAGTCTATCTAACCTTTTTACACCTAATCAATCTTTTTGTAAAAAATATAACCTTTTCACACCAAATCAATCTTTTGGTTACTGAAAAAAACACCCTTTATTAAACCATTTACTTAATCTACATAGGTAAATTATATAATTAAAACAAAAAATTGTAAAGATTATTATAAAAATTACCTAAGTTATTTTTGTTAAATTAACAAATGTAATATTATGGTGAAATGTGTATGGTATTAGCGAAATGTTTGGTGTTAAAAAGTAATTACCTAACAAAATGACACCTTTTAAATCCTTAGACCATTTTTTTAATAAATGGTTCTTGCTATAATGTTCATGTAAATAAGAAAATACAATAAAAGAATTAAAAATTAAAATAAAAAAATCAAAGTTTAAAAACAAAAGTACAATTAGTAATTATAAATAATGGAGGAAAAATGAAGAAGCAGAATATTAAACACGAGACACAACTACTAATCAAAAATTTCCCTTTACAGGATGTCAAAGTTACGGATGGTTACGCAGTAAATGCTTTAAATAAGGAATTGGAATATTTACTAGCACTTGAGCCGGATCGTTTACTGGCTGGATTTTATGAAATGCAGGGCAAGTCAGGAAAAAGGGATAAGTATCCCGGTTGGGAGAGTACAGAAATCCAGGGGCATACCTTGGGACACTATCTGGTTGCTTTAGCACAAGGGTATTTAAATACTGGTAACGAAGAGTTATTAAATAGGCTGAAATATATCATTGGAGAATTAAAGAATTGTCAGCTAGACAATGGATTTCTCTTTGCGTCACCGGAAGAGATTTTTGATCGGGTAGAGAATCGAAAACCAGCTTGGGTGCCATGGTACACCATGCATAAGATACTATCCGGTCTGATTGCTGTTTACGAAACAGTGGGTATTCCAGAGGCCTTAGAGGTGATGTCATGCTTAGGAGATTGGGTTTACAACCGTACCTCCAAATGGTCTGATGAACTTCAGAAGCTAGTGCTTTCCGTAGAATATGGTGGTATGAATGATGCACTTTATGATTTGTACAAGATTACTGGCGATCCAAAACATTTGGAAGCGGCTCATAAGTTTGATGAAATTCCACTTTTTGAAGCCATGAGTAAGAAGCAGGATATTTTAAATGGAAAGCATGCCAATACCACGATTCCCAAAATATTAGGAGCAATAAATCGATACATTACCCTTGGTCAAGGTGAAGAATTTTATTTGGAAGCAGCTAAGAATTTCTGGGATATGGTAGTGAATCATCATACCTATGCCACAGGTGGAAATAGCGAATGGGAGCATTTTGGGGAAGCAGATCATTTGGACTGTGAGAGAACCAATTGCAACTGTGAAACCTGCAACAGCTACAACATGTTAATCCTTACCAAGCGTTTGTTCCAGGTTACCGGAGATAAGAAGTATGCTGACTTCTATGAAAGAGCCCATTTTAATTCCATTTTATCTTCTCAAAATCCGGAAACTGGTATGACAACTTATTTCCAGCCTATGGCTAGTGGTTATTTTAAGGTTTATGGAACACCTTTTGATAAATTCTGGTGCTGTACCGGAACTGGTATGGAGAATTTCACGAAACTAAACGATGCCATTTATTACTACAAAGACAATGTGTTGTTTGTAAATCGATATATAAGTTCAGAGCTAGATTGGAAGGAAAAAGGAATTAAGTTTATTCAGACCACGGATTTACCAGAAACAAGTCTAGTGAACTTTATATTAGAAGTTAACAAGGATCAAGGGGCATCTGATTTGACTTTGGCTCTTCGTATCCCTGATTGGATCGCTGGTGAGTTTGAGGTTTCTATCAATGGCGAGAGAATTGTACCCAAGGTAGAAAATGGCTTTGCCTATATAGATGCTTACTGGAAGGATAAGGATGTTATTACTGCCATTATACCGGCAAAAGTAAATTATCATGGACTACCTGATAACCCTCATTCCGTGGCATTCTCCTATGGACCTTTGGTACTAAGCGCAGGACTTGGAAATGATGATATGAGGATAAAACAAACTGGTGTTGCCGTAGACATTCCTTTCCGTGAAACCCCAGTGAAGGATTACCTCATGGTGCAGAATGGAACTGCAGATCAGTGGCTCCAGGCTTTGGAAGAACATTTGGTGAGAGAAGAAGGAAGTTTAGAATTTAGATTAAGGGGTACCGATGAAGATGAAAGATTAGTCTTTAGACCCCACTATAAACAGTATAAAGAACGATATGGAATCTACTGGGAGGTGCTTGATCCGGTATCGGAAGGCTTGCAAAGACGAATCCGCAATGAAAAAGACAAGAACCGAATGGAAACTGCCATTATTGATAAAATCCCAGTGGCAAATGATCAATATGAGTTGGAACATCAAATACAAGGAGAAAATACCGAGGCAGGTGCCATTTTTGCTCATACCTGTAGAGTTATAAGAGAACATGGCTGGGTGAGCTATCGTATGAAGGTAGAAGCGGCTAGGGAGTATTATTTGGGAACTACCTATTTTAGAAATGATATCGGCAAGGTATTTAAAATATCCATCGACGATCAGATTTTCATTGAGGAACCAATCACTGATGACAGTGGACTTGAATTCTTCTCCAAAGAATATAAAGTTCCTAGGGAATTATTGGAGGACAAGGATTCTGTAATTGTAAAATTTGAACACGGAAATCCCAATACAGTAAATAGTATTCTGGATCTCCTATATCTTAGAAGGGGTTACGACAACGATACTACAATCAAACAATTGACTATCAATAATCAGACAATGGAAGAGCAATTGGAAGGCAATCAAATAGTAATTCCAACAAAAGAGGATGAGGTGACCTTAGAGGTAAAACTCTCAAATCCCAATGCCTTATTATATATCGATGGACTTGTTGTAGACGATACCATAGCCCATGTGGTCAAGGTGACAAATGAAAAAGTGATTATTACAGTTGAGGCAGAAAACCGGATTGACAGACAGAATTATGAGCTAAGCTTTCAATCGTAATACTAATTATTAATCAAATTAGGCATAAAAAATTAAAGGGTATATTACAGACAACGGTGTATTTACCCCATTTTATATCCATGGTTGTTATGGTATCTTTACTCCTAGTATTATTTAATTCCAATACAGGAATATTAGGTAAATTTCTAAGTGCAACTGGGATTTCTGATAAGAAAAAGTAATACTCTGGCCCAAGGATATAAACTTTTTTGGTTATGAAAAAGTATTTGGGGATGCCAGAATATGGACAGGATATAAAAACACTATTCTCTATACAGTATTTGGAACAGTGGTAAATATGCTTTTTACATTACCAGCAGCCTATGTCCTATCAAGGAAAGATTTTAAACCAAGAAAAATAATTATGTTCTTTTTTACCTTCACCATGTTCTTTAATGGTGGACTAATTCCTACCTATATGCTAATGAAGGAAATTAAATTTATTGATAAGCCTTGGGTGTTTATCATTCCCTTCTGTGTAAATGTATTTAATCTAATTATTACAAGAACCTTCTTTGAAAGTTCAATTCCTCATGAACTCTATGAGGCAGCACAGTTGGATGGTTGCACACATTTTAAGTATTTTGGTAAGATTGTACTTCCACTGTCCAAGGCTGTAGTATCGGTAATAGCCCTTTACTATACCGTTGGACACTGGAATGACTTCTTTACAGGCTTAGTCTATATACGAACAGCGACTTTGCATCCCTTACAAAATATATTACGTAACATTTTAATATCGAATCAGGTGTTTGCATCCGGCGCGGGATCTGTAGGTGCTGGATATGCACAGCAATACGCTGATCAAGTGAAATATGCCATAATTATTGTATCAACCCTACCTATTTTAGTTGTATATCCTTTTATCCAGAAATACTTTGATAAGGGCGTTATGTTTGGAGCGGTAAAGGGTTAAATAAGATAAGAGATTGATTAATAATTAAATACTAGACGACATAAATACCTAACAAAAGGAATAGATGGGGAATGTTGATACTTCCCATATGTTCCTTTTTGTTATAAGGTAACAAATTATAATCTTTCACCACAATTTCTGACTTTCGTTTTTTGCTAGTAAGTGGATTGTAGGATTAAATTGTAATTCAAGATTACAGATTTTATAAGAAAGCTACAAATAAAAAATTAGGAGGAAATGAAATGGGGAAAAAGAAAAAATGGATAACTAGGATATTGGTTCTAGCTATCTTAGTTAGTAATCTGTGGACAGTACCTTCCCTTAAGGCAACTACAGATGAAGATTTTTTAAATTCATTAGTCTTGAAGCTGTCCTATGAAAACAATGTAACCGATAGCTCAGGAAACAATATTGACACAAAATTAAATGGTGAGGCAACTTATGTGGAAGGGATCGATGGATTCGCCTTGCAGTTAAATGGTAAGGATAATTATATTGACCTGGGAACCAGTTCTAGCCTTCAGCCGACAAATTTGACCGTTTCCCTTTGGGTGAAACCCAGTGAGGAGTTAGCTGGTGAGCATATGCTGGTATGGAACAAGCCCAGTGGAAGATGGGATGGAAATGGCTGGTACTTATCCAGCTTAGATAACAATTGGGCTATCCTTTTATCAGTAGGGGATGGTCAGCAGGAGGCTTATGTTGAAACTCCTAGAAAAGATTTCTTCCCAGTCAACGAATGGACTCATCTGGTGGTTACCTTTGATGATGCAAGCAAAGAAGTATGTATTTATCGAAATGGAATTGCACAGAAGGTTACATATAGAAATCCCATGACCAACAGCATCGTAGCAGATGATATTCATCATAAATATATTGGCTTTAATTCACCGGGCTATCGGGGAGCCTTTGTGAAGATGGTCTTGGATGAATTTGAAATTTATAGTAGTAAGGCAACACCGGATCAGGTAATTGATTTATATGCCAAATATGGAGAATCCATTGACCCAGCTCTTATTGTAAAATCGGATTATGATAATCTTAAATTTGGTATTAGCACTTTGAAATCTGATATTACTCTTCCAAAGAAAGGGATCGCAGGCAGTACCATTACATGGACCTCCTCTGCTCCTGAATATCTTAGTGAAGAAGGAAAGGTTACAAGACCTGGGGATGGACTTAGTGATCAAAAAGTAACATTAACCGCAGAGATATCCTATCAGGGAGAGAAATTAACCAAGGTATTTAAATTTACAGTGAAAACCGAAAGTGTATTTACACCGCTATCGGACTTTGCATTGGACGAAGTGATAGTTACTGACCCATACTACGCCAATGCTTTAGCCCTAGAGGTAGAGTATCTAAAAGCCTTTGATCCCGATCGTTTGGTATCTGGTTTTTTAAGAACCAAAGGACTTGAACCAAAGGCATCCCCTTATCCTGGATGGGAGAGCAAGGAAATCAGAGGACATACCCTAGGCCACTATCTTTCTGCTATTTCCATGGCCTATCAGAATACTAAGGATGAAGAACTCCTGACGAAATTGAATTATATCATTGATGAATTAGAAAGAAGCCAGTTGGATAATGGATATTTATCTGCATTTCCAGAATATTATTATGATAATGTAGAACAAAATAAGCCTTGCTGGGTACCTTGGTATACCATGCATAAGATTATCAATGGTTTATTGGATACCTATAAGTTTAGCGGCAATGAAAAAGCTTTCTCTATCGTAAAGAAGCTAGGGGATTGGGTATATCATCGAACCTCAAGATGGTCACCGGCGACGCAGAATACGGTATTAGCGGTAGAGTACGGTGGTATGAATGACTGTATGTATGAATTATATAAGCTAACAGGGAATGAGAATCATGCAACCGCTGCCCATATGTTTGATGAAATTGCTTTATTTACCGCTCTACAGCAGGGAAATGATGTGCTCAACGGAAAACATGCCAATACCACCATACCTAAGTTTATGGGAGCATTAAACAGATACTTGGCTCTGGGTAAAAATGAAGAGTTTTATCTAGAGGCAGCGGAGAATTTCTGGGAAATTGTTATCCGGGATCACACTTATATTACTGGAGGTAATAGCGAATGGGAGCACTTTGGAGCAGCCGGGATTCTAGATATAGAACGAACCAATTGTAATAATGAAACTTGTAACACCTATAATATGCTGAAACTTTCCAGAGAATTATTCAAGTTAACCGGTGATATCAAATACGCAGATTATTATGAAAATACCTTAATCAATGCCATAATGTCTTCCCAAAACCCGGAAACCGGTATGACCATGTATTTTCAGCCTATGGCAACCGGATATTTTAAAGTATATTCCAGTGGCTTCGATGATTTCTGGTGCTGTACTGGAACTGGAATGGAGAACTTCGTTAAATTAAATGACAGTATTTATTTCCATAGCGATACAGACCTATATGTTAACCAGTACCTAAGCTCGGAAGTAAGCTGGAAGGAAAAAAACCTAAAATTATTCCAGGAAACCAATATTCCAAATTCAGATAGATCGAAATTCACCATACAAACCTTGGATGGAAACACCAGTGATGTGGTAATAAGACTTCGTATTCCGGACTGGATTGCAGGAGAGGCTCTTGTTACTGTTAATGGTCAGCCATTTCAAGTTATGGAAGAAAATAATTATCTTGTTCTAAAGAATACTTGGTCAGATCAGGATGTCATTGAAGTTCAACTTCCTATGGAGGTTGTGGCATACGACCTTCCGGATCATGAGAATACCATTGCTTTCAAGTATGGTCCGGTTGTGTTAAGTGCTGGGCTGGGAACAGAAAATATGGTTGAAACTACAACCGGTGTAAATGTTGCTATCCCTAATTTCGCAAAGGTAAAAGATACGATTCTGGTATCGGCTCCTAGCGTTAAAGATTGGCTCGCTGATATAAATAATAATATGGTAAAAGCGGAAGGTGAACTAAAATTCACTTTGAAAAACACAGATTCCCCTGAGCTGGTGTTTACTCCTCATTATCTTCAGCATAAAGAAAGATACGGTATCTATTGGAAACTAACAGCTGCCGGAGATGTAGATTCAGAAGCTGCACAGCAACTGATCCTGGCTGCTAAGGAGAAGTCCAGGCTAGATCGAGTAACCTTGGATAGTCTTCCTGTAGGCAATGACCAATATGAATCTCAACATAATATTCAAGGTGTAAACACGTCCACCGGTACCTTTGGTGGATTTACCTACCGTGATGCCAGTCAGAATGGTTGGTTTAGCTATGAACTTAAGGTGGATCCAACAATCAACAATTATCTCTTAGTGAAATATTATAGTGGTGATGTAGGTCGTACCTTTAATATTTATCTTGATGATAGCTTGTTGGCAGAAGAAACCCTAGAGAATCCGGATCCAAATAATTTCTATGATAAGAAATATCTTCTTCCTAAGGAATTAATCGAAGGAAAATCAAAAGTAACCATTAAATTTGAAACTAGAGGTGCCAGCTTTGCAGGAGGAATCTTTGATATTCTTCGAATTGTTACGGATTTTAGTAGCAATGCTAGTTTATCAAACCTAAGTTTTGATAAGGGAAGTATAATAGCGTCCGATTCTAGCTCGGAAGGCTTTGATCCTTCTAAGATGGAGTATACTCTTACGGTACCAAAAGCCACCACAGAGCTTTCTATGAAGGCAGTACTTGCTGATGAATACGGTCTCTTATATCTGGAAGATATCCTAATCGATGATACTTTACCAAGAAGCATTCCCCTTCAGGAAGATACAACCCAGATACTCTTGACGGTAAAAGCAGAGGATCACAGTACAGAGACAAAATATAAGATTAATGTTATCAAGAAAGATATAGAAGAAAATGTTTCGGAAGCGTCATCCGAAACCATCGAAGAAACCTCAGCTTCAGTTCATTCAGGGGATGAGAAATCGGAAAAAGAGGGGATGAATCTAGCCCTTATCATAGGGATTACCCTTATTGTCTTAGGTTTAGTGAGTGCAATTGTAATCTTTAGCATTAAGAAAAAGAAAAAATAGAAAATCCAAGCTGCATAAAATTAGATTGATTGCCCTATGATAATGTATTACACTAAGATATACCAATGCATGAACAATAGGGTGGTGAATCTCTTGGAAAATGAGATAAAAAATATAACAATTATACAAGCAGATTATAGTGTTAAGACAATATCCTGTGATGAAAATGAAAGTCTTTTGGAAGCTATGGCTAGACAAGGCATTCATTTTAGAGCCGATTGTGGAGGTCGGGGTAGCTGTGGAAAATGCAAGATTAAGTTATTGCAAGGAGAAATGGATCCTACAGAGCAGGATAGAAAGATATTTTCGGAAAAAGAATTACAAGAAGGATATCGCTTATCCTGTAAAGCCTACCCTAAGACGGATTGTGAGATAAAACTGATTGAAAAAGACGAAGATAATATCCAGGTAGAAACATTCATAGGAAAACACAGGAAGGATCAGGCTAGCTTCCTTAAAAGTCAGTCTGAAGAAGATACAGGGTTTTTTACTGGAAGCGGCTATCTAATTGCCATTGATTTGGGAACAACTACCATTGCTATGAATTTGATTTCCATAGCAAGTAATAAGATTGTTCGGACATATACTGCCCTAAATCCACAACGGGTTTATGGAGCCGATGTAGTATCCAGAATGAAAGCTTCCAATGAAGGAAAACTTGATATCTTGCGAGATCTGGTAAGAAAAGAGTTGTGTCATGGGATTCTACAAATGGTAAATGAGCAAAGAATGGTAAAGGGTGAATTAAAGTCCATTGCCATCGCTGGCAATACTACTATGATCCATTTATTGATGGGCTATTCTTGTGAAAGCTTAGGTCTGTATCCTTTCCAGGCTGTAAATCTGGAGGAAATTCAGATTTCTTTCAAAGATCTATTCCTCTGGGATCAGAAAGCGGATAGGGAACAAAATCTTTCTTCAAGTTTTCGGGATTTGGATTTACAAGATGTACCCCTGGTGATTTTGCCTGGGATATCCACATTTGTCGGCGGTGATATTGTAGCTGGCTTATTGCTTTGTGGATTTCACCAGGCAAAAAAGCCTTGCTTGTTGATCGATTTAGGAACCAACGGAGAGTTAGCCCTTGGTTATCAGGATAAAATTTATGTAAGTTCCACTGCAGCTGGACCGGCATTTGAAGGGGGGAACATTTCCTGTGGTGTTGGAAGTGTTCCCGGTGCAATTTGTCAGGTAACTATTGAGAAGAATCAAACCTCTTATCAGACCATAGAAGATCTGCCTCCGGTTGGAATTTGTGGTACTGGTGTGATTGAAATGGCTTCGGAACTTTTAAAAGCCGGACTCATGGATGATAGTGGACTCTTGGTAAAGGAGTATTTTGAAGAGGGATTTGAGATTGCTCCAAAGATAATACTCACACAAAAAGATATTCGGGAATTGCAACTGGCCAAGGCTGCAATTCGTGCTGGAGTTGAGATTTTAATGAAAAGTTTTGGGAGCTCTTATGAAGATATTGGTTCCGTATACCTGGCTGGGGGTTTTGGTTTTCGGTTGGATATAGAAAAGGCAATCCATATCGGCTTATTACCAGAGGAACTAAAAGATAACATCATCCCCTTTGGTAATAGCTCATTAGGAGGAGCCGCCCTTTATCTTATGGATGAAAGTTGTAGAACCAGTGCCAAGCATATGATTTCCAATGCAAAAGAAATTCATCTAGCAGAGGATCCAGACTTTTATGATTTATATATCAGCAAAATGTCATTTTAAAACCCTTAGATATCCGTTCCATTTTATTCAAAGTATTAATATAAATAAAACTATGTAATAAATTAATAAAACTATAAAATAAATAGAATAGGATTATGGCAGGATTCGATCTAAATCATATGAATATTCTAGACCATATCAATATTCTTAGCTTATAAAGATGGTTTCTCATTTATATTAATAATCTTTGCTAGAAAAAAATGAACTACTATATTATAATGATAGCACTATGTTGTAGTCATAGAATTTGCTTTCAGAAGTGGAGGATTATAATAGATGAGAATAGGTTCAGGATACGATGTTCATAGATTGGTTCCAGATAGAGAATTGATTATTGGAGGAGTGAAGATACCCTATGAGAAAGGTCTGCTTGGCCATTCCGATGCGGATGTCTTAACTCATGCCATCATGGATGCCATCTTAGGTGCGGCAGCCTTGGGAGATATCGGAAGACATTTTCCCGATACAAAGGCAGAGTATAAAGATGTTTCCAGTATAGAGCTATTAAAGCAAGTCAAGAGATTTATCGAAGAAAAGTTATATATGATTGAAAATATTGATGCCACCATTGTCGCCCAAAAACCGAAATTGGCGGAATACATTCCTGCCATGGTGAAAAATATCGCCAGGGCATTAAATGTAGAAGAGGATCGGATCAATATTAAAGCGACTACGGAAGAAGGCCTCGGCTTTACGGGAGAAGGCCTTGGGATTTCGGCCAATGCGGTATGCCTGTTAGAAAATATGATGAATTTTCAAGTAGATGTTACACCTAGAAACACCAGCGGCTGTGCTGGTTGTGGTGGATGTTTAAAAGGATAGTAATTAGAATTATGGAAAGTATAGATTACAACCAGGGAAAAATAATATCTTTCTCCAGAAGGATATTGACAAAACTTACAACTATGCATACAATGATAAAAAGTTAGTATGGTATGTAACTAATTTTAATAAAATATAAAAAAGCGATGAACGGAAAAGTAACTCATATCCTAGTATCAGAGATAGAATGTCACCGGCTGAAAGCATTCTTTACGAAAATATGGGTGAAGTGCATCCGGGAGCTGGTTCGGTGAGGCGCTTGCTTAGCTGGACACGGTAACAGCCGTTATCTGTATGAGATGTATATCATATTTTTTTATTTTTCTTTTGATATACAAGTAGAGTGGAACCGCGATTACACCGCCTCTATGGATTAGAGGTGGTTTTTTTATTTCAAAGGAAAGTTTTTAAAACTTAGCCTTAAAATAAAATATAGAAAAGTTCTGTGAAAGCTTCATAATTACATAGTTAATAAGGAGGATATATTCATGGGTATAATAAAATATATAAAGGAAGAGATGCAAATCGTAAGAGAACGGGATCCGGCGATTAAGTCATCATGGGAAATATTTCTATACCCAAGTTTTCGTGCAATTATAAGATATCGCATTGCCCATCGCTTATATAAGAAAAAACACTATTTTCTTGCCAGATGGTATTCTCAAAGAACAGCAAGAAAAACTGGAATTGAAATCCATCCAGGGGCAACCATAGGCAAGGGACTATTCATTGATCACGGGATTGGGGTAGTCATTGGTGAAACAACCATTATTGGAGATAATGTCACTCTTTATCAAGGGGTAACCCTAGGGGGAACGGGAAAAGAGCATGGTAAGAGGCATCCTACCATTGGGAATAATGTTTTAATTAGTGCCGGTGCTAAGGTTCTAGGATCCTTTACCATTGGTGAAAACTCCAAAATCGGTGCTGGTTCCGTGGTATTAACTGAGGTGCCACCCAATTCAACGGTAGTAGGTGTACCAGGTAGAGTAGTAAAGAGAGATAATGTAAAAATACCTAGAGAAGATTTGGATCAAGTTCATTTACCTGACCCTGTACTGAATGAGATTTCAGCACTGAAAAAGGAAAATGCATACCTGAAAGAAAAAGTAGCCAAACTCTTTGATCGATTAGATGAATTAGAAAATAAACGGAAATGATTAGATGAGTTAGAAGTAAACTGAAATGATTAGATGAGTTAGAAGTAAACGGAAATGATTAAATGAGTTAGAAATAAACGGAAATAATAAGTTCATTTTAAATACAAAAAATGCAAATGCTTTTCATAAGCGGAATGGAGGAAAGATGAAGATTTATAATACTTTAACACAAAGAAAAGATGAATTTATTCCTATAGAGGAAGGAAAAGTTAAGATGTATGTCTGCGGTCCAACTGTCTATAATTATATCCATATAGGAAATGCAAGACCTGCCATCATCTTTGATACCTTAAGAAGATATTTTGAATATATCGGATACGATGTAAACTATGTTACAAATTTTACTGACGTTGATGACAAAATTATTAAAAAGGCCAATGAGGAAGGGGTCAGCGCAAGTGAAATATCGGAACGTTATATTGAAGAGTTCCGTAAGGATATGGATGCCCTTAATGTAAAGGTAGCTACTTGCCATCCTAAGGCTACAGAAGAAATTGAAGGCATGATTGAAATGATAGATACCCTAATTAAAAAAGGTCATGCTT
Organism: Clostridiales bacterium; assembly: GCA_012839085.1. Classification (GTDB taxonomy): domain Bacteria; phylum Bacillota; class Clostridia; order Lachnospirales; family Lachnospiraceae; genus Mobilitalea. Next base: position 11,352 of record DUNZ01000126.1, on the reverse strand, counting down.
ATGAAAAAAATGGAACCGTTTATTTTAAAACTAGAAGTTTTGATGAATACGGAAAGCTTTCCAAGAAAAATATTGATGACCTAGAGGCTGGAAGCCGTATTGCGGTCAATGAAGAAAAAGAAGATCCCTTGGATTTTGTTCTTTGGAAACCCAAAAAAGAAGGCGAGCCCTACTGGCCATCTCCTTGGAGTGATGGAAGACCAGGTTGGCACATTGAATGCTCCGTTATGAGTCGAAAATATCTTGGAGAACAAATTGATATCCATGCCGGTGGCGAGGATTTGATATTCCCCCATCATGAAAATGAGATTGCCCAAAGTGAGGCTGCCAATGGGAAGGAATTTGCAAGATATTGGATGCACAATGGCTTCTTAAATATTGATAATAAAAAGATGTCCAAGTCCGAAGGAAATTTCTTCACGGTAAGAGAAATATGTGAGCAATACCCACCACAGGTAATTCGTTTCTTTATGCTAAATGCTCATTATCGTAGCCCATTGAATTTCAGTAGGGAACTGGTGGAAGCAGCCAAAAATTCCCTAAACAGAATCCTTACTTGTGTAGGTCAGCTGAATTTCCTACTTAAAAATGAGGCTTGGAAATCAGAAGCAATGTCAGATGAAGAAAGAAAGCTTTATGAAGAAGTCAATGCACTTCAAGAGAAATTTAATTCATCTATGGAAGATGATTTGAATACCGCAGATGCCATCGCAGCAATTTTTGAAATTGTAAAACTAGCCAATACCAACTGCAAGAGTGATAGTAGTAAAGAATTTATCCTGGCAGTGAAAGATAAAATTGTTATGTTATGCGATATTCTTGGAATTATTGCTGAACCGGAAGAAGAACTATTAGACGAGGAGATTGAAAAACTCATCGAGGAAAGACAGTTAGCAAGAAAGAATAAAGATTTTGCTAGGGCGGATGAAATTAGAAATCTATTATTAGAAAAAGGTATTATTTTAGAAGATACCAGAGAAGGAGTAAGATGGAAAAGGAGTTAAGTTCGGACATTAACCCTATGGAATTAAATAATAACACCATGGCATTTGCTACTTATATTAGAAAGGCACTTAAAATCTCAGATACCGATATCAAAACCTATTCTCCTTTAACTCTGGCATACATTGGAGATGCCATCTTTGATTTGATTATACGCACAGCCATGGTTGAATGTGGGAATGCACCGGTAAATAAGTTGCATAAGAGAGTAAGTAAACTAGTACAAGCCAGCGCTCAAGCTGAACTTTATCATATTATAAAGGAAGAATTGACGTCGGAAGAAGAGGCGGTCTATAAAAGGGGACGAAATGCAAAATCCTATTCCTCAGCGAAAAATGCAGGAGTTGTAGAATATCGAACAGCTACGGGATTAGAGGCTTTAATGGGTTATCTGTATTTGAGTGACCAAATGGATCGACTAATGGAACTAATTCAACCACATTTTGCCACCATAGTTAACAATATTTAAGAATTTTGCCACTCTTTTGCCTTAAAAATTTCCTAATATGCTTATATGATGTGAAAACTGGCAAGGAAGACTATTTTAGGAAAGAATCGTTTCTAGGAACGATTTCGAAAGGCAAGGAGAGATAGATTGAGAAGAAAAAGAAATGGTATTTATTTAACTTCATTTATAACGGCTGCTGCCCTCTGTATAGGTTTGGCATGGGGGACTAGCAGCAGCTTAGATGCCAATGCGGCGGCAAAAGACGTGCCTACTGTAGATTTACGTATCATAGGCACCACAGATATCCACGGACAGTTGAATAGCAAAGACTATGAACAAGGTGTGGATTATAATATTGGTGGTTTAGCTAGGGTATTTAACCTGATTAAAAAAACCAAGGAAGAGTTACCCGCTGAAAATGTTATTACTTTAGATGCGGGAGATACTCTTTATGACTATACCACCGAGTACATATTTGCTGAGGATCAAAGTGAGATACAGCCGATTTATAAAGCCATGGCCATGGTGGGTTATGATGCGATAACCCTGGGGAATCATGATTTTGATTATGGCTATGACTATATTTTAAGACAACTGGATGTCACCGGCTTACGGGATTTTACGGTTGTTTCCAATGTCACTGACTCCAAGACAGGAGAATATCCTTTCTTGGAATATATGTTGATTTCCAGAAATATGGAGACTTCTACTGGGGAAGTGGTAGAGGTTAAAGTGGGTATTATCGGACAGACCATTCCTACCTTAACTTCCAAAACCCATAGTTATAAGGGGATTTTAAAAACAGAAGATATGGTGGTAAACGCCAAGGAAAAGGCCTTGAAATTAAAGGAAATGGGAGCCGATGTTATCATAGCTCTTTCCCATACTGGAATTGGGCCTGAGGAACCGGACTTAAACTTTAAAAATGTAGCTTATGCCTTAACCCAAATTCCCGAAATTGATGTGGTGGTTTGTGGACATGAGCATAATATTTTCCCCACAACGGATATGACATCTGCTTATTACAAATTACCAGGGGTAGATAAAAGGACTTACCTAATTAACGGTAAGAATGTAATAATGGCTGGTGACCGGGGACGATCCATTGGAGTAGTTGATTTAACTCTTGCTGTAACAGGTGAGGATACCCTTGAGATCGTAGAAAGAAAATCAGACATCCGCTTTGTAAAAAATACTCCGGAAGAAAAATCAATCGCTGATTTATTTGGTAAATGGGAAGAAAGATTCACCAAACTTAGCACCAATGTCTTAGGAACCTTAGAAGAAGGAGTGGTGATTCATAATTATTATGGTTTACTGGCTGATAATACAGCAATTCAGCTTCTAAATGATTCCAAGATTAATTATGCCCTTCGTTATCTTGGTACAGATGGAAGGGATTACAAGGATTATCCAGTAATCGCTGCGTCCACTTATGAAAGTTTTGGTGTGGATTCCATTGATGATTATATTCAAATAAAGGATAGTATTACAGAATCAGACTTAGCCCAGATACAATCCTATAATAATTATTTGTATCTATATCAGATTACAGGAAAACAGATTCGAGAATGGTTGGAATGGTCGGCCAGCGCCTACGAAACCATCTCCCATAAGAATGAATGGGAAGACCCCATTATGTCTTTATTGATAAAGGAAAATGGCTTACCATCCTTAATTAGAGAAGAATGGTTAAATGATCCATCCAACTTTTATGTTTTTGATGGTATTGATTATGAAATCGATCCTAGTGTAGACCCTCGATATGATTTATCAGGGAACAAAATTAGCAACAACAGGCGTATCAAGAGTATTACCCATAAGGGGCAGGAAGTAACAGATGATATGGTTTTCATTCTTGCTACCGATAAAATCACAAAGCCTAGTGGAGCCAATAAAGGGGTTGAAAAACAGGAAGTATTGAAAGGATTCAACCGAAGCCAGGTTCATTTGGCCACCTATATTAAGCAACTATCCAAGACTGGAAGTATTGTACCCCATGTGGATTATAATTGGAGATTAATGCTTCCATCACAATATAAGTTTATCCTTCGTATACCTTATTATGGGGGAAATGACTTTGAAAAAACACCTTGGTTTGTGGATGAGCTAGGAGAATTCGAACAATATCGCTATTACATTGCTTCCTATTCGCAAGAAGAAAAGGATACCATAACTCCCCATATGGTAATCGCACCGGAAAAAACCAATGATACAGCCAAATCATTTGGTGTGGCCGTTCAGGTGGTAGATCGTTCGCCAATAAAAGAAATAAGGTATGTGAAAGGGGATTATGACTTAGATTCCCCAATCTGGGTAGCTGCAAATAAAGTCAACTTTAAATTCAGTGTATTTTCAAATGATATATATTCCGTTTATGCGGAAGATATTTATGGCAATAAAACAGTAAAAAAGATAAATATTGATAATATCAATACAAATTTGATGGAGACACCTACGGTGGTTACCTATACAAACCGTAAATCTGCCATAAGCGGCAAAGCCAGTCCCAATTCAACCATTGTATTCGAAGCTTTTACCGGGGTCTATGAAACCAAGGTAAGTGTGGGAGGATCCTATTCCTATTCCTTGCCTGGGCAACCTTCTGGTAGTGAAGTTATCGTATATACCAAGGATGAAGAGTTGGGCTTGGAAAGTGAGCATATTGTTGTTCCTGTAAAACGTACGGGTCCTAATCAGCCCTTACTTTATGATATCAACAATGTGCAAGGATATCTTTCTGGATTAACGAGAGATGATGATGCGACGGTAATCGCCATAGTTGATAATACAGTTTATGTAGCAGAGAATGGGGGGAAGGAACTATTTCAATCAAATACGGAGATTTATAAGCCGGATTATAAGATTGTTGAAATAGAAATCGTCATTAGTGAAACCGGTAATTTTATCATGTATTTACCTCCTCAAGAAGCAGGAAAGACTATAAAAGTATATAATCTTGACCATATCGGACGTAATAGCCGTGTAGCAACGACCCAAGTAACAGAAGCGGGACCCAATGCCCCTCATGTATACGAAATTAGTAATATAGAAAAATCTCTGGCAGGATATGTACCAAACAGTGGTGGAAAGATTTATGATATTACCCTTTATCTTGGGGGAAATATATATACAACAAAAACAGATAAAAAAGGTAATTTCTCCTTTAGCTTTGAAGATCAGCTATATGCTGGGCAAACTCTAACGGTCTTTGCCATGGATACAAAGAATAAGGAACCTCGTATTAGTTACCCAGTGAATGTAACGGTGAATGATATAGAGTATTATGTAAGGGAGAATTCCACTAATCTAACCCTAGACCAAGTACATAGTAAATCATATTATATCACAGGAAATTATTACGATAATTATTTGGTTTACTTGGCCATAAGTCAGGGAAATGGAGATAATTTTCAGAATAAATTATATCTTGTCAATCCGGATTCCGATGGAAGATTTCGTTTCGCCCTTGAGGAAAGATTGGAGGAGGGCGCACGAATCTATGTTATGTCACGATTTGCCAATGGAAAGATTCTTTTGGCAAATAAGACCGTCGTTCAGCCTGTAAGACCTTCCGTACCAAGTTTAGTGAAAGATATTACCAACAGCGATAAGACGGTTTTGATTCAGGCCAATAAAAATTGCCAGGTTGTTTTAACCATAGGTGACAAGATATATGAAACTTCAGACTATCAATATGATCCAGCCACAGATCAGTATATATATACCATAGCCATAGACCGTGCTTTATCCAATACAGCAGTTACAATAACTGCCACCAATTCCGTTGGAACAAGCAATGCCTATCAGTCTAAGGTAACAAAAGTGGCACCGGAGCTGCCCCTAGTGAACGAGATACGAGAAAATGATACCATGATAACTGGAAAGATCGAATTATTTCATCCTTGGAAAGCGAAGCAAGAGTCTGATGCCATTCAGTCTAAGGAAGCTTGGGCTGAACTAACTGGAGAAGAAAGTACAAAGTCTACGGATATTATTAAAGAAGTACCCAAGGAAGTTACAGAGACACAAACCCGTATCTATGCTCAAATTGGTAAAAAAACCTATATAGGAAATATCTATAGTGGTGGCAATTATGAAATCAAAATTCCTAAGCAAAAGGCAGGAACCACCATTAAGATTTGGGGATCCAATATTGCCGGCAGAGGACCTATGGTTAAAGTAAAGGTAAAAGCTAATCTAGATATGGAGTAAAGAAGTTAATAAAATTTAATACATAAGAATGAAAAGATACTATTCTATAGGAAATAAATATGCCTATAGAGTAGTATTTTTTCTTTTGAATTACCTGGCCACTGATCCATTACCCAAAGTTACAAAATAAATTTAGATATAAATTCTTCCATAAATCTCCGATATCATGTATAATTAAGAAAATGAATTTGAAACTAGTAGGGGAGTTTTATCGTCTAATTCATAATAGTAAATGTAATTTTTATAAATTTATTTTTGATTCTTTTGTAAGAAGGGGAGGATTACATGAAAAAAAGAAAGTTTATAAGAGTATTATCCATGGTAGTTCTATTACTACTGGTATTTACATCCTGTGCAAAAGCAGATAGAGATAGTAGCTATAACAATAGTTCTAAGTACGATGATGCTGGTGAACGGGGAGTTGCGCAGGAGCAGAAATCCTCGGGATCTAGTTTAGGGGCGCCGATGGGAAGTTTGGATGGCGATCTGGATTATGCGGATGATTCAGGGACAGATACATCCAGCCTCAATAACAGTAATCAAAATACACAAGATAAAATTATCAAATATGTGGATATGGACGTGGAAACTTTAGACTTTGATGAATTAGTCTCCAATATTAACCAACAGATTAAAAGTTTGAATGGCTATGTTGAAAAATCAAGAATTACTGGAAATAGCTATTATGATAGCCATAGCAGACGTTTTGCAGAAATCATTGCAAGAATACCTAAGGATCATTTGGATGATTTTGTGAATACTGTTAATGAAAAAGCCAATGTCATTAGCAGCAATGAGTATTCAGAAAATGTAACCTTAAAGTATTATGATATTGAAAGTCATAAAAAAGCCTTGGAGATTGAACAGGAACGATTATTTGAGTTGATTGAAGAGGCGGATAATCTGGAGAACATCATTACTTTAGAAAGTAGATTAAGCAATATTCGATATCAGTTACAAAACTATGGGACTCAGCTAAGAACCTACGATAACCTAGTAGACTATAGTACGGTAACCCTTAATCTTTATGAGGTGGAAAGAATCACACCGGTTGAGGAAGAAAAAACAGTATGGGTAAGGATTAAAACTGGTTTTGGAAACACTATCTATAATATCACGGAAGGCCTTAAAGATTTTGTGGTTTGGTTTGTTGTAAATCTACCATATCTCATTATTTGGGCAGCAATTATCACTTTGGGTATTTTTATTACAAAACGGATTATCCGTAAGGGAAGAAATAAACAAATCCAAAGTTCTAGCTCAGCTCATAACAATGAGGCCATAAATTATCAGAACCACCAAAATAACATAGGAAATCCACAAAAACCAGGCAATCAAGAAGAGCAAAAGAAATAGGAAAAAGAGAAAGCTATAGGAATAGAAAAAATGAAAAGCTAATAAAGAAATAGAAAAATGAAAAGCTATAGGAATAATTAAGAGATAGCAAAAAAGAATAGCAAAAAAAGAACAACAAAAGCATAATTAAAGAATAGTTGAAGGAAAAGTTAAAGTTTATTAGAAGCTGATAGGCGGTAAGGAACACTGTATATGGATGCAGTTGCCCTTACCGCTTTTATAATTTAATTCCAAAATAATCTGACAAAAGCTGTTGAGAAAAGAAGTTTTCATAAGGGATTTGTAGAATAGAAAAAAATAAAATAAAAAAGCTTCATTAATTGCGTTGGGTATAAATGGAAATAAAACCAAAGGAATGATAACATAATTAAAGGTAGGATAAAATCTACAAGGAAAATTTATATGTTTTTCATAATTAATAAAAAGAAAAGGTGGACGGTGTGGAGGATATGGGGCGTTTATTTTGGATTACAAGAAAAATAGTTTACCAAAGAATCTTAATCACATTATTGTTGTCTTCTTTTTATCTGATGAAGCTTTTCCCAAATTCAGTGGAGAGATATGATTATTTAGAAGTAATATTAAGTAAAATAATTTATTTAGAGGAGAACAGTAGACTAGAGGTTAAGCAATTTAAGGCTAAGCAATTGGAGAGCGGGTATCAAGTAGACAAGCACTTGAAGGCTAAGCAATTGGAGGGCGGGTATCAAGTAGACAAGCACTTGAAGGCTAAGCAATTGGAGGGCGGGTATCAAGAAGACAAGCATTTGAAGGCGAAGCAATCGGAGGGCAGGTATCAAGAAGACAAGCACTTGAAGGCGAAGCAATCGGAGGGTGGGTATCAAGAAGATACACTTTTCGAGGTCAATCCATGGGAAGACAAAGAACAGATGGACAAGCATCAGGAGGACATAAATCAGGAGATGAAGGATATACAAGGGAATGTAAAAGCAGATGAAGCCTTGGATCGAATTAAAATACTATATGCTAGTAATTTTAAGAAAGTATATATGAAAGACACTATGGATTATTACTATCAGCTTCCTGATATGAATTATTATCTGGTTTATGAAGGTTTGGATGAAAGTGGTCAATATTATCTAATTCATTTGTATGAATTTGTTCTGGATGATGAGGAAACAGGGATTGGACATACGGTGACCTATGGTTGGTTTTCGGTAGATAGGGAAACAGGAGAAATATTGGTAAAAGAATAATTCAAAACTTTATGATATATGCTAGAAAGGGCATGTTACATTGCCTTTTACCAGTTATTATGATAAAATTAACAAAGAAAAATTAATTAAGAAGTATTTATCGATTTAACATTTGGCAGAATAAATATCGTATTGTGAGTATTGATCAGCAATTAGGCTTTGAAGTAGTTTACACTGGATAAACATAGAAGGAGGGTTTTATATGTCCAAAATTCCTACACCCCATATCCAAGCGAAGATGGGGGATATCGCCAAAACAGTTCTTATGCCTGGAGATCCTTTAAGGGCAAAATTTATTGCGGAAACATATTTGGAAGATGTTATTTGTTTTAATGAAGTTCGTAACATGTTAGGGTTTACGGGAACTTATCAGGGTAAAAGAGTATCTGTTATGGGTGGAGGCATGGGAATGCCTTCCATAGGAATTTACTCCTACGAATTATACAATTTTTATGGTGTAGATAATATTATTCGAATTGGTTCTGCAGGAGGAATTGCAGATCATGTTAAAATAAGAGATATCGTAATTGGAATGGGGGCATCTACCAATTCTAATTTTGCTGCACAGTACCAGCTTCCTGGTACTTTTGCACCGATTGCAGATTTTGAACTCTTAAGAAAAGCGGTAGAAGCTGCTGAAAAGATGAATATTAAGACCATTGTTGGAAATATTCTTTCTTCCGATACCTTCTATGATGATAACCAGGATGCCAATTCCTTATGGAAGAAAATGAATGTCCTGGCAGTAGAAATGGAGGCAGCAGGGCTTTATATGAATGCAGCCAGAGCTGGTAAGAAGGCACTTTGTATTCTTACCATATCCGATCATGTGTTTACCGGTGAGTCTTTATCGGCACAAGACCGTCAGATAACCTTCCGGGAAATGATGGAGATTGCACTAGAGATCGCATAATTATTTTACTAGGATAAATCAAAGGAAAGGTACGGGTGAATTCATGGATAAGAGACAGATTTTCGAAAAAGTAGATCATACCTTGCTAACACAGACAGCAAGATGGGAAGAAATCAAGGAGATTTGTGATGATGCAATCGAGTTTCAGGTTGCCTCTGTCTGTATTCCCCCTTCTTATGTAAAGAGAGTCAAGGAATATGTGAAAGATCAGATGGCAATATGTACCGTAATTGGCTTTCCGAATGGGTATAATAGCACGGAAGTTAAGGTGTTTGAAACCAAGAAAGCGATTAGCGAAGGTGCAGATGAAATTGATATGGTGATAAATCTTGGACTTGTCAAAGATAAAGAGTATGAAAAAATTTATGAGGAAATCAGGCAGATTAAAGATACCTGTGGGGAACATATTCTAAAAGTAATCATAGAAACCTGCCTCTTAACGGAGGAGGAAAAGATTAAAATGTGTGATGTGGTTAGTAGATCTGGTGCAGATTATATTAAGACTTCAACTGGATTTTCAACAGAGGGAGCTACTTTTGAGGATATTAAATTATTCGCACAGCATGTGAAAAATGGTGTTAAAATAAAGGCAGCAGGGGGGATTGCTTCCTTTGAAGATGCACAAAAGTTTATTGAACTGGGTGCCAGTCGATTAGGTACCAGTAGAATCATTAAACTAGCTAAAAACCAGGCTTCAAGTGGATATTAATGGGATGTAGTTAATCTAGCCAAACAATCATATCTAGATAGGAGGATTTGTATGCGTGGGGAAGACACAGTAAAAAACAGCCTGATACGAAGGGAAAAGGGAGAGTTGATCGGGAAGCAGGAAGTTGTCAGCCGGTCTGTTGTTAAGAACCTAATTCGTGAGGCAATCGAGGCTTCCAAACATTCCTACAGTCCTTATTCTAATTTTTGTGTAGGTGCTGCATTACTTACTACAAATCAGAAAGTATATACAGGCTGTAATATCGAAAATGTAGCTTATAGTCCAACGAATTGTGCAGAGAGAACGGCATTTTTTAAGGCAATCAGTGAAGGAGACAGAAATTTTGCAGCCATAGCTATTGTAGGAGGAAAGGCTGGAGCGCTTACGGATTATTGTCCTCCTTGTGGAGTATGCCGTCAAGTGATAAGAGAGTTTGTGGATCCAGAAAAATTCTTAGTTATATTAGCTAAGTCGGAAGACGATTATCTTTTATATTTTCTGGAGGAATTACTGCCTCTTAGCTTTGGTCCGGAACATATATAGAATAATATTAGGGATATAGGGATATCTTCTGGTTTTATTAAATAATCAGAGGATATCCCCTATTAATATAAAAGGATAAATAAGTCAAAGAGTAACGAATTCCCCGAAAAAAGGTTAGGAGTATGTTATGGAAAGGATATTTCAAGGAAAAGGAATAGGATCTGGTATTGCTTTTGGTAGAGTGTTTTTGCATGGAAGAAGGGAATATAAGTTAATTAGAAAGCAGACTTTGGATCTGGAGGGTGAACTCTTGCGCTTTTCTAGAGCGATTAAGATAGCTAAGGAAGAATTACATAAGCTTTATGAACGAACCAAAGAAGAAGTCAATGAGGAAACCGCTACTATCTTTCAAGCTTACCTAAGTCTTTTAGAGGATCCTGAATTTGTGGATGGAATAGAAAAAAGGATTACAATTCTGGGGATGAATGCAGAATATGCGGTTAAGGAAACGACAGAGGATATTCTTAAAATGTTATCTACTATGGAGGATGAATATCTAAAAGCTAGATCTTCTGATATCGAAGAGCTATCTCATCGATTATTGGATATCTTATTAAGAGAAGAGCATGGAGAAGATAATCTACAAAAGGCCTATGAAATGTCGGAAGCAATAAAAGAGCACAAGATACAGGAATTGCAAAAGTCCGTAGAAGAGATCATCCTGGTGGCAAAAGATTTAACTCCTGGTGAGTTTATGTCAATGAAAGAAGGAAAGATTACTGGTATTGTATTGGAGGAAGGATCAGAGTATTCTCATATGGCGATTATTGCAAAGAGTAAGGGGATACCTCTAATCATACAGGCGAATCTCCCAATGAGTTTCAAGATAGAGGGAAAATCTCTTATAATAGATGCTAAAAGCGGAAACATTTATCTGGATCCTAATGAGGAAACCATAGGCAACTACCGGAATAAGAAAAAGCAAGAGGAGATACTTATATCCCGGCTT
>DUNZ01000125.1 GCA_012839085.1 Clostridiales bacterium | reverse complement strand
TGATTAGACACCTTAATTTTACCATAACAAAGTGAGAAGTTCCTTATATTTTGGGTGTTTTCTGAAAGTTGTTTATAATAAATCCAGCAAAACAAGGGCTTGTGGATAAAAGTACGGAAACTCAAGAATAAGTTGCTTGTCATTTTTCTAGGCCTATGGTATAATTAAACTAGCATAAAGTTGATGCTAATTTATGTAAAAAGGAGTTGGGATTATGCGTTATATAATCAGCGGTAAAAACATTGATGTAACCGAGGGATTAAAGACAGCTGTGTATGAGAAGATTGGAAAACTTGAGAAGTATTTCACTCCTGATACTGAAATTCATGTAACACTAACAGTGGAAAAAGAGAGACATAAAATTGAAGTTACTATACCGGTAAAGGGTAATATTATCAGAGCAGAACAGGTAAGTAACGACATGTATGTTTCCATTGACCTGGTTGAAGAAATTATTGAACGTCAATTAAGAAAATATAGGAGTAAGCTAACAAATCATAAGCAGGCGGCATCAAACTTTAGCAAGGCTTTTATGGAAGATGAATATCAAGAGGATAGTGCAATTCATATTGTGAAAACCAAAAGATTTGCTATAAAGCCCATGGATGCTGAGGAAGCTTGCGTACAGATGGAACTACTTGGACATAGTTTTTATGTATTTAGAAATGCACAAACAAATGAAGTGAATGTGGTTTATAAGAGAAAAGGAAACACCTATGGTTTAATTGAACCGGAGTTTTGATTAGGGATAAAGAAAAAGAAAAGTTTATAAATAGTAATCATGGAATATGATCTCAAAGGCCGCTCCCATTAAAGGAGCGGTTTTTTATTCCACTGGATAGGCTCATATGGCCATGGTGGGATTACTAGGGTGAATCTCTTCTAGTAAAAATTAAGTTGAATAGTAATCATGTAAATGTTACAATAATAGTTGAATACTTATGTATAAATATCGAGAATATAGGAGTGGTATTAATAATGGGTTTAATAGATAAAATATTTGGAACGCATAGTGAACGGGAAATAAAGCGGTTAAATCCGATTGTTGATCAAATTGAAGCTCTTGAGCCTGAATATGAAAAACTTTCTGATGAGGATTTAAGAAATAAAACAATTGAGTTTAAAAATAGATTAAGTAAAGGGGAAACCCTTGATGATATATTGGTAGAGGCTTTTGCGACTGTACGTGAAGCTTCAAAACGTACCATAGGTATGAGACATTACCGGGTTCAATTAATCGGTGGAATTATTCTTCATCAAGGACGTATTACGGAAATGCGAACCGGTGAAGGTAAAACCCTAGTTGCTACACTCCCTTCATACTTAAATGCTTTAGAGGGGAAAGGTGTTCACGTTGTTACAGTAAATGACTATCTAGCAAAACGTGATGCGGAATGGATGGGAAAAATCCATGAGTTTTTAGGATTAAAGGTAGGCGTTATTCTCAATAGCATGGACAAGGATGAGCGAAGAGAAGCTTATGCTTGTGACATTACCTATGCTACCAATAACGAATTAGGCTTTGATTATCTGAGAGATAATATGGTTATATATAAAGAGCAATTGGTTCAGCGAGAATTGCATTATGCAATCATCGATGAGGTTGACTCTATCTTAATCGATGAAGCGAGAACTCCTTTGATTATTTCCGGACAAAGTGGTAAATCTACTGAGTTATATCGAGTTTGTGATATTTTAGCTAGACAGTTGGTTCGAGGCAAGGAAAGTGCTGAGCTTACAAAGATGGCTGCTCTTATGAAGGAAGAGATTGAAGAAGAAGGAGATTTCATTGTTAATGAGAAGGAGAAGAATGTTCACCTTACAGCAGAAGGAATAAAAAAAGTAGAGCAGTTCTTCCATATTGAAAACTTGGCAGATCCTGAAAATCTGGAAATACAACATAATATAATTTTAGCATTAAGAGCGCATAATTTAATGTTCCGTGATAAAGATTATGTAGTAAAGGATGATGAGGTTTTAATTGTAGATGAGTTTACAGGTCGTATTATGCCTGGACGTCGTTATAGCGATGGATTGCATCAAGCAATTGAAGCAAAGGAAAATGTTAAGGTAAAAAGGGAGAGTAAGACTCTAGCGACCATCACCTTCCAGAACTTTTTTAATAAGTATGAGAAAAAAGCTGGTATGACCGGTACCGCTTTGACGGAAGAACAAGAATTCAGAGAAATCTATGGAATGGATGTTATTGAAGTTCCAACAAACTTACCAATAAAACGTATTGATCATCAGGATGCCGTATATAAAACAAAAAGAGAAAAATTAAATGCCATTATAAAAGATGTGATTGAATCCTATAAAAAAGGACAACCGGTATTGGTTGGTACCATTACCATTGAGTCCTCTGAGGAAATTAGCGCTGTGCTGAAAAAGAATAACATTCCTCATAAAGTGCTCAATGCAAAGTTCCATGAGATGGAGGCTGAAATTGTTGCAGAAGCTGGACAAAAAGGAGCAGTAACCATAGCAACCAATATGGCTGGACGTGGTACAGATATCAAATTAGGTGAAGGTGTCACTGAATTAGGTGGTTTAAAGATTATAGGTACCGAAAGACATGAAGCTAGACGTATCGATAATCAGCTTCGTGGTCGTGCTGGACGTCAGGGAGATCCAGGTGAATCTCGTTTTTATATCTCTCTTGAAGATGATTTAATGCGTCTATTTGGTTCCGATCGCTTAATGGGTATCTTTAATTCTTTAGGAATACCAGAAGGAGAGCAAATTGAGCATAAGATGCTTTCCAACGCCATTGAGAAAGCTCAGAAGAAAATCGAGAGCAATAACTATGGAATCCGAAAGAATCTGTTGGAATATGATCAGGTTAATAATGAACAAAGAGAAGTTATTTATGCAGAAAGACGTAAGGTGCTAAATGGCGAAAGCATGAGAGATACCATATACAAGATGATTACCGATACGGTAGAGGATTGTGTAAATTCTTGTATTCATGAAGATCAATCAGCATCCGAATGGGATCTAGCGGAGCTAAATAATTTATTGCTTCCTATTGTACCTTTACCAGCAGTGGAATTAACAGAGGAACAAAAGAAGCATATTAAGAAAAATGATCTAATACAACAATTAAAGGAAGATGCGGTAAAACTATATGAGGCTAAGGAAGCTGAGTTCCCTGAGATAGAACAACTAAGGGAAATTGAGCGAGTTATACTCTTAAAAGTTATTGATCGAAAATGGATGGATCATATTGATGATATGGATCAATTGCGCCAAGGAATTGGATTGCAGGCTTATGGACAGAGGCAGCCGGTGGTTGAATATAAATTCCAAGGCTTTGAGATGTTTGAACAAATGATTGCTTCCATCCGTGAAGAAACCGTGAAAGCCTTAATGCATGTTCGTATTGAGCAAAAGGTTGAACGAGAGGAAGTAGCGAAAGTAACAGGTACCAATAGAGATGATACGGTAGCTAATGCTCCAGTAAGAAGAACTGGTAAGAAAATTCTACCGAACGATCCTTGTCCTTGTAATAGTGGACGTAAATACAAACATTGTTGTGGCAGAAACGCATAAATATAAATATAATTAATTTTTTATAAATATTTAAACATTATACTTGAAATTTGTTGCATATATATTATAATAAATGAGGTGGTTCTGTGGTTGAGTTAGACCAGTATAAATATACACTGGGAACTTACGAAAAACCTTTATATGAAGTGGGGGATTCACTTTAACCTCGCTCATAAAGAGGAACGGGTAAAAGAATTAGAACAAATAATGGAAGATCCTGACTTCTGGAGTGATACCGATAGAGCTCAGGGCTACATGAAAGAGTTAAAGAATCTTAAGGATGAACTGGATGAATACAAGCATCTTAAGCAAAGTTTTGAGGATGTTCAAACCTTAATTCAAATTGGCTATGAGGAAAATGATGAAAGTCTCTTACCTGAGATTGAGGAAGCTTTAAATCTATTTATCAATGAGCTTGAAAGTATGAAGATAAAAACCTTATTGTCAGGGGAGTTTGACCAGAACAATGCGATTTTAACCCTTCATGCTGGTGCAGGTGGAACAGAAAGCTGTGATTGGGCCAGTATGCTTTGCAGAATGTATCAACGTTGGGCAGAAAAAAGAGGCTTTTCTACGGAGATTCTTGACTTTTTGGATGGTGAAGAGGCAGGACTAAAATCAGTTACTATACAGATTAACGGAGACAATGCTTATGGCTATTTAAAGTCAGAGCATGGAGTACACCGCCTAGTCCGTATTTCCCCATTCAATGCAGCAGGAAAAAGACAAACATCCTTCGTTTCCTGCGATGTAATGCCAGATATTGAAGAAGATACTGGAATTGAAATTAATGAGGATGACTTAAGAATTGATACCTACCGTTCTAGTGGAGCCGGTGGACAGCATGTAAATAAAACATCTTCTGCAGTACGTATTACCCATATACCGACAAATATCGTTGTTCAATGTCAGAATGAAAGATCTCAATTGCAAAATAAAGATAAGGCCATGAAAATGTTAAAGGCAAAACTTTATTTATTAAAGCAACAGGAGAACTTAGAGAAAATTTCGGGTATTCGCGGTGAGGTTAAGGACATTGGCTGGGGTAACCAAATTAGGTCTTATGTCATGCAACCATACACATTGGTTAAGGATCATCGAACCAATGAGGAAGTTGGTAACGTTACCAGTGTATTAGATGGAAACCTAGATCCATTCATAACTGCATATCTTAAATGGAGTGTACAAAACAAATAAATACAAAGTGATGCATACCGGGAGGGATCATATGCAAAGTACAAAGCAAGTGATATTTAAACTTGGTAAAGAAGAATTTAGTATGGATATTATGGATGTTAGTATTATCGAGAAATACGTAAGGGTTGAACCTTTTGCGCAATCTCCGAAAAATATTAAGGGGATTATTCGCTTAAGAGGAGAAGTGATACCAGTATATAGCCTTCGTAGGAAATTTGGTATGGAAGATATTGAACCAGATGATGAAACAAGATTTCTCATTACCAAATCCAATGGGATTACCACCGCCTATGAGGTGGATCGTATGGTGGAAATTGTTCAAGTAGAACCGAATAATATTAATCAAGTACCTTCCATAATAACCGGAAAAGACACGTCCTATATTAGATATGTAATTAATTTAGATAATCGACTTATCGTGTCCATCAATCATGATTCTATTATGTCGGATGAGGAACATAATAAGATAGAAACATTGTTGAAGACAATTTAAGTTGATTATGGAATGGGATAGGGTGAATTAATAATAATCACCACAGAATGAATTGGAAAATCCCTTAATGAAGGGAAGGGGTTCATATCCCGTAAAGGAGGAAAGTTATGAAGAAAAGAGTTTTGGGAATCTGTGTAATAGCACTGGCATTTTCTAGTATATTTGCAGCATGTAAGAAGAACGATGATAAACTGATTGTTGGAACCGAGGCTGGTTTTGCACCATATGAATATATGGATGGTAACAAAGTTGTTGGAGTCGATATGGATATCGCTCAGGCCATTGCAGATCATATGGGCAAAGAATTGCTGATTAAAAATATGGACTTTGATGGAGCCTTACTAGCAGTGGAAAAAGGTAATGTGGATTTTGTTGCTGCTGGAGTATCCGTGGATGAAAAACGTGCGAAAAGAATGGACTTTTCCATTGATTATGTAGATTCAACAGAAGTAGTGGTTGTTAATAAAAACAACCCTGCGGTAACGGAAGCTACTATCGAAGGTCTGACAGGTAAGATTGTTGGAGTTCAACAGGGTAATATTGCTGATTTATGGGTAGAAGATAATGTAGAAACAGAAGAGTTAAAACAGTACACAAAGTTTGCTCAAGCAGCAGAGGATTTGAAAAATGAAAAGATTGATTGTGTCGTTATGGATCAATATCCTGCAGAAGAACTTGTAGCAGCAAATCCAGAGCTTATGATTTTGGATGGTGTACTATTTGAAGATAAATATGCAATTGCAGTACAAAAAGGGAATAAAGAATTACTCGACGAAATTAATACAGTTATCCAAAAACTAAAAGATGAGGGTAAAATTGAGGAATTCTATGCGAATCATACACGCAAATCTAAGTAGCAAGAGATGTCATCTTGCTTACATAATAGCAGGGGCTGTCAATTTTATGAGCAGCCCCTATATTATGCTTTCTTTAGATTTAAATTCCTTTGAATATAATGAAGAAGTGAATCAATATATATTTTCCAGTTAGACGAAAGGAGGGAATTTATTTGGACAATATAATGAAAGCTTTACTTAGAGTTTGGGAAATCATCTCTGATTGGGCAGTGGATATTTATATGTCCTTTTATAATGCGTTAATACCAGACCAGATGTATCTAGCCTATATCGATGGTTTAGTGGTTACCATACTAATTTCTTTAATGGCCATTATTCTAGGTATCGCAATTGGTATTCTGGTGGCGGTTTTGAAAGTAACATCCATAAATTATAAATTGCGATGGTTGAATAGAATATGTAATATTTACATCAATGTGATTCGAGGCACTCCATTGATGGTACAACTATTAATTATATATAACTTGATTTTCACATCAAGAAATACCAATGAAATTGTTGTGGGAGCAGTATGTTTTGGTATCAATTCCGGTGCCTATGTTGCTGAAATCATAAGAGCAGGAATTGAATCCATTGATAAAGGTCAAATGGAAGCTGGAAGATCCCTAGGTTTAAATTACATTACTACCATGCGAATGATCATACTACCTCAGGCGGTAAAAAATATTTTACCAGCATTGGGTAATGAATTTATAACCTTAATTAAAGAAACCTCTGTGGCAGGTGCAATTGCTGTAACAGACTTGACAAAAGCGGCACAGTATGTGGGTTCTAGAACCTGGGATATCCTACCACCACTAATCATTACAGCAGTGTGTTATCTGATTATGGTTATGGGACTATCAAAATTATTAAGTATATTTGAAAGGAGATTGGCTAGAGGTGATCGTCACTAAGAATTTAAAAAAAGCATTCGGAAATCATATGGTTTTGAATGGTATTGATGAAACCATACAAAAGGGCGAAAAAGTAGTTGTAATCGGTCCCTCTGGATCAGGTAAGTCAACCTTTTTAAGATGCTTGAATCTTTTGGAGGTTCCTACAGAAGGGGAAATCTGGTTTGATGATCAATTAATCACAGATTCAAAAACAGATATTAATATGGTTCGTAGAAAAATGGGAATGGTATTTCAGCAATTTAATTTATTTCCCCATCTCACAGTGAAAGAGAATATTACTTTAGCCCCTGTAAAGTTAGGGATAATGAATAAAGAGAAGGCAAATCAAAAGGCCATGGATTTGTTAAATCGAATTGGATTAACGGACAAAGCCAATGCTTATCCCAACCAGCTATCTGGAGGCCAAAAACAGAGAATAGCGATTATTAGAGCGCTGGCCATGAATCCGGAAGTTATGTTATTTGACGAACCAACTTCCGCTCTTGATCCGGAAATGGTGGGAGAGGTTTTGGATTTGATGACCCAATTGGCTGAGGAAGGAATGACTATGGTAGTTGTAACTCATGAGATGAGATTTGCAAAAAAAGTAGCTACCCGAGTTCTTTTTATGGATGAAGGAAGAATTGTAGAACAAAATTCACCTGATGAATTTTTTGAGCATCCAAAACATCCAAGATTGCAGGAATTCCTTTCAAAGATATTATAAATAGTACAAAGGCAAAGGCTCTGATTGATGAATTTGAAGTTCATACTACAGGCCTTTTTGTTTTAGAATAATTTACATAAAAATTTCAAGATGACTTTTGAAAATAATGGTTGCATTATGCTAAGATATGTGATAACATATCTTTCTTAGAAAGACAATTGTGTTTGATATACAAACAAGCAAGGGCATAATATATCTTAGTAATCCGTAGGAGGTGTTAAGATTGAATAAAGAAGAATATTATATCGTTAAAAAGAAGGCGGTTCCTGAAGTTCTATTAAAGGTGGTAGAAGCTAAAAGACTCTTGGATTCCGAACGGGTTATGACAGTTCAGGAGGCTACGGATGCGGTTGATATTAGTAGGAGTTCCTTTTATAAGTATCGGGATGATATTTTTCCTTTTTATGAGAATACAAGAGGAAAGACGATTACTTTCATGTTACAGATGGATGACACCCCGGGTTTGTTATCCAAAGTATTGAACCAGGTTGCAAAATATGAAGCCAATATTTTAACCATACATCAGAGTATACCAGTAAACGGAATAGCAATTCTTACAATTAGTATAGAGATTCCCCAACAAACGGATAATGTTTCAACATTAATTTCCGCTATTGAGACGGTAGATGGGATACATTTTGTTAAGTTGGTATCAAGAGAATAGTAAATAATTATAAATTAGCTAATAATTACTGAGAATAATATAAATTACAGCATGAATGGAGGAGCAGAAATGATAAATATAGCAGTTTTAGGATACGGTACGATAGGTTCTGGAGTTGTGGAGGTTTTGAATATCAATGGTGAAAGCATTGGTAAGAAAGCCGGAGATACGATTAATATAAAGTATGTCTTAGATCTAAAGGAGTTTCCCGGAGATCCAATTATGGAAAAGTTGGTTCATGATGTGAACATTATTCTGGAAGACCCTGAGATTAAAATCGTAGTTGAGGTTATGGGTGGGGTAGAACCAGCATATACCTTTGTAAAAACCGCACTTTTAAAAGGGAAGAGTGTTGTAACATCCAATAAGGAATTGGTAGCTAAGCATGGAGCGGAGTTGCTAAAAATAGCAAAGGAAAGAAATTTGAACTTCCTCTTTGAAGCTAGTGTTGGTGGAGGGATACCGATTATCCGCCCCTTAAATCAATCCCTAACTGCCGATGAAATCATGGAAATTACAGGGATTTTAAATGGAACAACCAATTTTATTCTATCCAAAATGACCGATGAAGGTCTTGATTTTGAAACAGCCCTAAAGAATGCCCAAGATTTAGGCTATGCTGAAAGAAATCCATCTGCCGATGTGGATGGCTATGATGCTTGCAGGAAAATTGCAATTCTTTCTTCCCTTGCCTTTGGTATGCAAGTGGATTATGAAGATATTTACACAGAGGGCATTACCAAGATTACAGATACGGACATTAAGTATGCCAAGGCATTAGGTGCAAAGATAAAATTATTTGCAACCAGTGTAAGAGATGAAAAGGATAATATCCACGCTATGGTTGCTCCAATGTTGATAAAATCCAGCCATCCCCTCTATAGTGTGGATAATGTACTCAATGGTATCTTTGTTAGGGGAAATGTTATTGGCGATGTAATGTTTTATGGCAGTGGTGCCGGTAAGTTGCCTACAGCCAGTGCAGTAGTAGCCGATGTTGTGGATGCTGCTAAGCACTTAGGTAAAAACATATGGACCATTTGGAGCAGCAAAAAGCTGGAGCTTACAGATATTAATCAGGTAAGTCACAGATTTTTTGTGAGAGTAAATGGAAAATCCGCTGAATTAACCAAAGAATTAATGGATCAGTTTGGTGATATAGAACTTGTCAATGTGGATGGAATGGAAGATGAGACAGCATTTATTACGGGTTCTATTACAGAGCAGGAATTTAAGGATAAAAAGGATTCTTTGGACAATTTACAAAGTGTTATACGAGTTAGATTTTAAGAAAAGACCTTTTGTTCTAGGCTTTTAAAAAGCTATAAGCCTTGCTTATTGTGTAGGTAGCTTAAGAAAGGGATTGAGGAAATGAAATACATTGTAGTCTTAGGTGACGGAATGGCGGATGAACCTATCAAAGAACTGGGTGACAAAACTCCCTTAATGGTAGCAGATACACCACAGCTGGATGATCTGGCAAGAAAATCAATCATAGGTATGGCTCACACCATACCAGAGGGCATGAAGCCAGGAAGTGATACAGCAAATTTATCGGTATTGGGATACAACCCCAAGCAGTATTATTCCGGACGGTCTCCTTTGGAGGCTTTAAGTATTGGGGTTAATATGAAAGAGACAGATATTGCTCTTCGTTGTAATCTCGTTACCTTGTCAGAGGATGAAGTAGCTTATGAAGAAAAGGAAATGATTGATCACAGTTCTGGCGAGATTTCAACAGAAGATGCAGCTATTCTTATACAAGCGGTTAAATCGGAATTAGAAAATGAAATCTATAAATTTTATATAGGAACTAGTTATCGCCACCTGCTGATATGGGATCAGGGTGAGGTGCTGGACCTAGCCCAACCCCATGATATTCTGGGGAAATGTATCAAAGACTATCTTCCTACCGATCCTGTTTTGAATATGATGATGAAGAAAAGTTATGATATTCTAAATCAACATCCTATTAATTTAGAGAGACAGGCCAAGGGATTAAACAAAGCAAATTCCGTCTGGTTTTGGGGCGCGGGGACTAGGCCAGCCCTTACATCTTTTGAAGAAAAGAATCAGATAAAAGGTGCTATGATTTCTGCAGTTGATTTATTGAAGGGGATTGCCGTAGGGGCAGGGATGAAAGTGATTAATGTTTCTGGGGCAAATGGAACCCTTCATACCAATTATGAAGGGAAGGCAAAAGCTGCAGTAAAAGTGCTTTTAGAAGAGGATTATGATTATGTATATATCCATATAGAAGCGCCGGATGAAATGGGGCATCAAGGTAATATTAAAAACAAGATACAGGCCATTGAATATCTGGATCAGAGAGTACTTAAGATCGTAATGGAAGAGATGAAGCAAGCTGGAGTAGACTACCGTATCTTAGTCTTGCCAGACCATCCGACGCCGATACGATGTCGAACCCATACCAGTGACCCAGTACCTTTCCTATTATATGACAGTAGGAAGGAACTTGACCATGATTGGCATTACAATGAAAGAGATGCATCCTTAAGTGGTGTCTTGGTCAAGGAGGGTTATACCTTAATTGATACCTTATTAGAAAAATAAGGTCTAATGAGTAGTTGGAACATAATTTAGATTATCGGATTTATAGGAAAAAAGAACAACAGCTTAACATAATACTGGTTAAGTTCACGTTTATAAATACTTAGTAAGCAGGAGGCAGCTATGTTAATAGTAAAAAAATTCGGAGGCAGTTCAGTAGCTGATAAAGAAAAAATTTTTAATGTTGCCCATCGAATCGCTGATGAATATAAGAAGGGCAACGAAGTGGTTGTAGTTTTATCAGCCATGGGAAAGCAAACAGATTTATTATTGGCACAGGCCAAGGAGATCAATCCCAATGCATCGAAAAGGGAAATCGATATGCTCCTAACAACGGGTGAACAGGTTTCCGTATCCCTTATGGCCATGGCTTTGGATTATCTAGGAGTACCAGCAGTATCCTTAAATGCTTTCCAGGTAGCAATGCACACGACTAGAGTCTATGGAAACTCTAGATTAAAGAGAATTGATACCGAAAGAATTCATAATGAATTACAAAACAAGAGAGTTGTTATTGTAACTGGGTTTCAAGGAGTAAATAAATATGATGATTATACGACTCTTGGCAGAGGCGGATCCGACACTACGGCAGTAGCCCTTGCGGCAGCCCTACATGCAGATGCATGTGAAATTTATACCGACGTAGAAGGCATTTATACAGCTGATCCAAGAATTGTACCAACTGCAAGAAAGTTGAATGAAATAACTTATGATGAGATGCTAGAGCTTGCTTCCTTAGGGGCAGGGGTATTGCATAATCGTTCTGTTGAAATGGCCAAAAAGTATGGTGTTCAATTAGTAGTTCGTTCTAGTTTAAATTTATCCGAGGGTACTGTGGTTAAGGAGGAAGTAAAAATGGAAAAAATGCTAGTAAGTGGCGTTGCTTGTGATAAAAATACTGCACGGATTGCAGTGATTGGATTAGAGGATCAGCCAGGTGTGGCATTTAAATTATTTCATCATCTAGCAAGACACAATGTTAATGTTGATATTATCCTACAATCCGTAGGTAGGGATGGAACCAAGGATATTAGCTTTACCGTAAAAGAAGATGATTTGGATGAAGCTGTAGCAATATTAGAAAGACATGGTAGTTCCAGTTTAAAATGCCAAAAAATCGATACAGAAAGAAATGTAGCCAAGGTATCCATCGTAGGTGCGGGTATGATGTCCAATGCTGGGGTTGCAGCAAAAATGTTTGAAGCCTTATATGATGTAGGAGTAAATATAAAAATGATCTCTACATCAGAAATTAGGGTAACCGTATTGATCGATGAACAACATGCGGATAAGGCAATGAATGCGGTACATGAAAAGTTTTTGTTGTCCTAGAAAATAAAATAAACAAGATGAATGTTTGGGAGTCCTAAGATTAAAGGACTCCTTTTATATAGGAAAATAGTTAGAACTTTTGAATCAAATCAATATCCTTAGTCAAGGATGTCCTTGGTTGAATAATATTTAATATTGTAAAAAATACAAAATTTGTATATAATAGTTAAATCATGTTAATTAAAGTTTTGATCTTGGCAAATTCATAATAGAGAGGATACATTTGATTTTGACCCTAGAATCATAATTGCAAATAAAATTCTCCAATGGTATGATAAGGTAATGAAAATGAATTAAGGAGTAATGTTATTCATGGATATTTTAAAACAAATAAAAGAAGAATTAGGGATTCGCCTTGA
>DUNZ01000124.1 GCA_012839085.1 Clostridiales bacterium | reverse complement strand
ATTATAAAACCCCACAGCAGGTTGAAGATGAGATTCTTGCAGCTTAGTAATCTTTCTCTACGTATTAATATCATGCAGAGAGAAAATGTTCAACTTTTTGTGTCCAAAGTATTGACATAGGTCCAGTTTATATTATACAATGGAAGAAAAAGGAGACAAGTAAGTATATACATATCTTTAATAATTAAAAAATTGAAAGGAATGGCTGCAAAAATGCATTTAATATTGTAGCTATTCTTTTATGCAATGATAAGTGGCATAATTTTATGGTGAACTTAATCCAATATATGAATGAAAGAAAGTCTTACGAATTGTATTATTAAGAAGTTTAAAATACTTGATACAATAAAAAATGATGAAGCAATAGGGGAGTCGTACAGATAGGAGAAGGTCATGGATTTAAAAAAACACCTCATTTTATATAATGGAAAAGATATAACTGCGGATGTTAGGTTTTGCAAGTATAATTCAAAAACAGGAAGATATGATGTTACTTTTCGTAATGGTAAAACCTATCCATATGGATATCGCTCTATTGAATGGATTAGGGAATACGAGATCTTAAACCCATTTCTGCTTCATATAATCCATGAAAACCGTAAACTTTTTGATATTGATGATATTCGTGTTTTTTCTTCAAACAATACAGTTTATTGGCGTATTTTCTTTTCAAATGGCAGTGCAAGAATTTATGATCAGTTTGAACTTCAAATCATAAGATCTTGCCTTAATGAACCTGAGTCAAAGAATGTAATGAACTATCTACATCAATTGGCTTCAATCAATGAACTTAAAAGTAAAGATGGAGATACTCTTTTAAAGATGCAGTATGAAAAGCTAAAGTTCGTTGGTGATGATACAGCGATGGCGATTTATCTTAATCCAAAAGAACATAAGATACATACTTATCAAAAGAGTAATATTATATTCCCTTTTGGTGGAAATGCAAGTCAATTTAAAGCGGTTGTAAATGCCTTGACCAATCAAATCAGTATAGTACAGGGGCCTCCTGGTACAGGTAAAACTCAGACAATTTTAAATATTATAGCGAATCTTCTGGTGGATAACAAGACAGTAGAAATTGTCTCAAATAATAATTCTGCTATTTTGAATGTCCTAGAAAAACTGTCATCTTCAAAATACAATTTGGGATTTCTCGTAGCACAGTTAGGAAAAACAGAAAATAAGAATGCTTTCATCCAAAATCAGACAGGACGATACCCTGATATTAGCAATTGGAGAATGGAAGCTAACAAACAGACCATTTGCCAGAATCAAATTCAAAGCCTTGTACAAGAGTTGTTTGAAACATTCGGTAAGCAAGAACGCCTTGCTCAGGCACGTCAAGAACTAGATGCATTACTTTTAGAAATAAAATATTTCCAGCAATATTGTAATGAAACTAGTTTTCCGTATTCCGACATTAAACCACGTCGTAACTTAAATTCTAAAAGACTCATGCAACTCTGGCAGGAATGCTATGCTTTTACAGAAAAAGATCGTTCAATTTCATTTTGGTTCAAATTAAAAAGTGTATTAATATATGGTATTTCAAACTGGAAATTTTATAATAGCGGAATGCATTCAATTATATCTCTTTTGCAAAATATGTTCTATCGGGCTAGAAAAACAGAATTGAGTAAGGAGATAGCTGAGTTAGAGGAATATTTAAAATCCATCGATACTACTGGGAAAATGAAGGCTTTAACAGAATGTTCTCTTGATTATCTTCGAGCTAAAATATATGATCGTTATGGCAACAACCCCAATCGTGTGATATTTAATGAAGATTCCTTTTGGAAAGAACCGGATGCCATTTTAAATGAGTATCCTATAATACTTAGTACAACATTCTCATCAAGAAGTAGTCTGAAGAATATAACATTTGACTATCTTATTATGGATGAAGCATCCCAAGTAGATCTCGCTACCGGCGCATTGGCTTTGTCCTGTGCAAAAAATGCGGTTATTGTAGGTGATCTAAAACAATTACCCAATGTGGTAACTGATGAGATGAGAAAACGAAGCGATGCAGTATTTAATTCATACCAATTACCTCAAGGGTATTCATTTTCTGAAAATAGTTTTTTGAAGTCAGTTTGCAGTGTTATTCCTAATGTACCACAAACAATACTTCGGGAGCACTATCGGTGTCATCCTAAAATTATTGGGTTCTGTAACCAAAAGTTCTATAATAATGAGTTGATAATTATGACGGAAGATAAGAATGAGCCGGATACTTTGGCTGTATTTAAGACTGTAGTAGGAAACCATCGTCGTGACCATATGAATCAGCGACAGGTTGATATAACTGTTCAGGAAGTTCTCGCAACCCTTAAGGATGTGAACCCGGAGGACATAGGGATTGTTGTGCCATACAGGGAGCAAATAGCTGCATTTGAGCAGCAACTGGTTACTGATAAAATTGATGTTAATACTATTCATAAATTTCAAGGACGTGAAAAAGATACAATTATTTTAAACACGGTCGATGACATAGTAAACGATTTTTCCGATGATCCTAATTTGTTAAATGTAGCTGTATCCCGAGCTGTAAAAAGGTTCATTCTTGTAGTATCTGGTAATGAACAGCCAGAGGACAGCTATATCGGAGATTTGATTAATTATATTGAATATAATAATTTTAGCATAATTCAGAGTGAAATCTATTCAGTATTTGATTTGCTCTACAGGGAATATACAGAAGCACGGATAAAATTTTTAAAAAGACATCCACGTATATCAAAATATGTTTCCGAAAATTTAATGTATGGTGAGATTGTAGATTTATTAAACAAGAATCTAGAGTTATCTCTCAATGTTATTTGTCATCAACCATTAAATATGTTGATACGTGATCCAAAGCACTTAAATGATGAAGAGTGTAGATATGCTATGAATCAAGCGACTCATTTAGATTTTTTGATATATAATCGAATCAGTAAAAAACCTGTTCTTGCTATCGAAGTTGATGGCTTCCATTATCACAAACCTGGTACAAAACAGTATGAACGTGATAGGATGAAAGATCATATACTGCAGCTTTATGGGATACCTTTACTGCGATTATCTACAAACGGGAGCTGTGAAATTGAAAAAATAAAGAAAGCCTTAAATATTCAACCTTAATATAAACAAATGAAAGAAAAGATTTCTAGAGTAGATCAGCATTCTATTTGTCTACCGGCCTTAATTAAAACAAATGATAGGAAAGATTTAATAAAATAATAAAACAATATAAATGAAAGGAACAAAATATCCAATTTAAAAAAGGGGGGCTATTGCCCCCTTATAACAATTCCTTAATCCGATCCTCAATAATATAGATTTCTTCCGTAGGTTCAAATCGGTCAACAACATTTCCATTGCGGTCAATTAAAAACTTTGTAAAGTTCCATTTAATATTCGGATCGTTTTGGTAATCGGGATTTTCTTCCGATAGCATCTTATGGAGTACCGGAGTTAATTCGTGATCTTCATCAAAACCAGCAAATCCTTTTTGACTTATTAAGTATTTATAAAGTGGATGGGCATTCTCGCCCTTAACATCGATTTTAGAGAATACAGGGAACTTCACACCATAATTGGATTCGCAGAAGGAATAGATTTCATCGTCTGTTCCTGGAGCTTGGTTACCAAATTGATTGCATGGGAAATCCAAGATGATGAAACCTTCATCAACGTATTTTTCATACAGGTCTTCTAAGTCATCATACTGGGGTGTAAATCCACATTGGGTTGCACTATTTACAATCAACAAAACATCACCCTGATATTCAGACAAGGATACCTCGTTTCCCATTCTGTCTTTTACAGTAAAATCATATACGTTCATAAGTACCTCCTTTAAGTATATTTTATCTAAAACAGAAATCCTATAATAATTATCGTTTCTAGTTTAGGATAAGTATATTATATCTGAAGACAACATATTTATCCACATATTTATTATGACTTGGCCCTCCTATGACTCTAAGATACGACCATGGGCCATACATGATATGATGTTGAAACAAGGAAGAAATTATCAGGGGACAATAATAATAGATAAGATCATAAGAAATAAGACCTAAAAAGATAAGATAACAACAGGTTAAACACAACAGGTAAGATCACAAAAGATAAGACAACAGGTAAAGTCATAACAGGTAAGATCACAATAGATAAGATAACAACAGGTAAAAACAACAGGTAAGATCAAAAAAAATAAGCCCACAATATTCAAAATATTATGGGCTTGAAATCATATTATTCTTCGACTGCTTCTAAGTCTACACGAGGAAGAAGGATATGGATCTTATCAATTCTATTTTTATCTACGGCGGTAACCGTATATACGATATCATTTTCCGTTACAGACTCACCTTCCTCTGGAAGATGGTCTAATAAATATATGATATGGCCTGCGATCGAATCATAATCATCTGATTGTATGTTCAATCCAAGTCCTTCATTAATTTCATCTAATTTTGTATTACCATCAACAATGTATTCATAGTCGCTTACGGCTT
>DUNZ01000123.1 GCA_012839085.1 Clostridiales bacterium | reverse complement strand
ATTGTATTTTATTGGCATATAAAATGTCAAGATACAAATGCACTTCGTTTCATATATTATGACCAATTCAAGTAAACTATTACAGGGTGATTCTATGGAAGATAAACTAAATTTCCTATGCATTGGCGTTACAATAACTGGTCTTCTACTAATTTACATAACCTTGAACTTTCTTCTTAAAAATTCAATCATTTTTAGCTGGTTCATTGGCTTAGGCTGTGGTCTTATCATATTGGGTCTCGGATTTTTATTGATAAGAATGTACGATATTGTAAAAGTAGAGAGAAGTAAAGGAAGGAATCCAAGGGGTTCCCATCTTAACCGCCCAATCACAGCCAAGGAAAAATCCGGATTCATAGTGAGTAAATTCAGCTATCTATTCCTTTGTATCTACATATTAATAATCCATCGTTTGGGAGTCCCTTTTTATATTCAGATCTTTGGAATCCTCTTTCTGCTTTTATTATATATCATTGATTTTATACTTCAAATATATTATAGAAATCGTTACTAGCTTCCTCATTTTTTACAAGATGAGGCGCTTATTTTGTCAATTTTAAAAATATATTGTAATTTTTTATTTTCCAATGTCGCATTTTGTAACCATAAGCATAATATATATTAAGATGCTAGGGCATCTAATTATATAAAAGGAGGTTTGTTATGGGTTACAATTCTAATTATAGTTTATTACACCATCTTTCTCGTTTTATCGGTCAGACCGTTACGATATTTACTACCAGTGGTGGTGCATCCGGCTGTGGATTTACCGGAATCCTAATGTCTGTTAATCCATGCTTTGTTCGATTAGTGACGAAAGAAGGTTCTCCTCCAGCGAATCCCCTAAGCGACGAAATTTGCGATTTTGATAATGCCTTTAACTTTAATGGCGGCTGTGACAAAAAAGAAGGTTCCCATCGTAGACGTCGCGATTTTGATACCGGGTCTGTTTGCGATATCCCTGTAGATAAGATTGCTTCCTTCTGCCATAACGCTGTCTAATGTTTACCAAAAAAAAGAAAGGGGGAAGGAAAGATGACTTGTAGATTCAATAATGGATTTAATGGTAACAATGGATTTGCTAATACCAGCTTTGCAAAACACATTTCAGAATTTGTTGGTAGAACCGTAACAATTTTCACCACTAGCGGTGGAGCTTCTGGCTGTGGCTTTACCGGAGTATTAATCGGTGTTAATTGTGACTTTGTTCGCCTCTCAACTCTTCAGGGTACTCCACCAGATAATCCTTTGAGCGAAGAAATCTGTGATTTTGATAATGGTAATGATTACGATGGTTGCGAAAGTGGTAACTTTAAAGGTATTGCAGGTGGTATGGCCGGTGGTATCGGTGGTGGTATCGGTGGCAACCTAGGTGGCATCGCTGGTGGTATCGGCGGAGGTATTGGTGGTGCTATTGGAGGTGGAATCGGATCCGTTGGCGGACAGAAAGAAAGAAGAAAAAAAGAAAAACGGTTCAGAGTTGGTTCCGTTTGCGATATACCAATTGACAGAATTGCTGCATTCTGCCACAACGCAATTTAATTCATCCGTATAAGCATAAGAGCAAACTAGTTAAAGCATCTATGAGCACATATGGAAGATACGGGTTCATTCAAAAAGTTACTAAAGATAAACTCATAATCATAATTCCTTATACTCATAAATAAACAATTCCTCAATCCAAAAAATAGTCTCTCACACAAAGGGCTGTAACAAAACAAAAATTAAAACCTTGTTTTGATACAGCCCTTTCATTTTAGCTTCTTCAGTTCAACACCTCTTCCTCATTTGCTTCTGAATCAAGTGCCATAATTTCCTCTATCATAGAACAAAGGGCTTCCTCTATGGATACCTGGAAGTATCTTTTTTGGTAAAAGGAATTGGAAAACACCTGCTTCTGGCTAAGATGACAGATATAATTCATATAAGGAATGATTGTCTTTCTTAATTTCATTTCATCCATCGGTTCCCCTCCCTCCCATTGTAATTTATATCATGGTCTGGGGGATTCTATAACTACTCTGACAACTATTTTTTATCCAAACAAAGTGCAGCCCATCTCTTTTAAATCTTTAATTCGGCTATGTATCACTTCCTGGGAACATTTAAAATAATCCGCTAGACAAGGGATGCAAAGGTATTCCTTAGCACCCCTGTTCACTAATTTTAAATAGATTGCAATTTCATCCCGCTCTAATTTTTTATGACAAATCTGACAATAATCTCCCATTATTTTTTTACCAACCTTGCTCGGAAAACTTTGCAATGATGAGCTTCTAACTTGCAGGTATAATTCTCTGAAAATACTCCCACATCTTCATGCTCCCACAAATCCCGAAAAGCCAAGGCATATCCACTGGAAGAAGTTAATCCAATGTCCCAGAATTGAAGGGAACCTTCACCAGGGGCATCTCCCATGTTAAAGAAGCCAATACCATAACTTCCATCGGACATCGGTTTTACATATATTTTGACATCACTATTATTCCATTGTTCCATACTATAAGCTTGTCGTCCTTCTGGATCTTGGTTTAGGGCGATTACTTCTTCATTCAAGAGAATTTCTCTTGTCTTATCATTCATATTTCGTATGTCGCAGCCGATCATTAAAGGGGAATTCATAATACACCATAGGGAGAAATGAGTTTTATATTCTTCATCGGTACATCCACCTAGGGCGACATTTCCTTTCCCATACATACCCACAACCAGCATATCGATATCATTATAACAATAGGGAGCACTATAGCACTCCTTGTCCCATTGACTTAAGGCTATCTTTTTAATGGATTCCCAATTATCCTGGATATCTCCGGTAGATCGATACATATGAGCTCCCGTTGAACGAATCCATTGGTAGACATTATCACTTCCCCAATTACATGCACTAAAAAGAATATCCCTACCAGAATTTTTAAGTGCCATTCCCATTCTCTTATAGAGGATATGTCCCGGAATATTGTGGGGCTTATAACAATAATCGTATTTTAAATAGTCCACGCCCCAGGAAGCAAAGGTTTTTGCATCTTCAAACTCATGCTCTAAACTGGAGGGATAACCTGCACAGGTCATAGTTCCCGCACAAGAATACATACCAAATTTCAATCCCTTGGAATGGACATAATCCGCTAAAGCCTTCATCCCACTGGGAAATTTATTAGGATCGGGAACCAGTCTCCCGAAAGAATCCCTTTCTTTTAAGGACCAGCAATCATCAATAACCAGATACTGATAACCGGCCTTTAATAATCCTAAGTCAGACCACATATCTGCGGTTTCTTTGATTAATTCTTCTGATATCTCCCAACCAAAGGTATTCCAAGAATTCCAGCCCATGGGTGGTGTTTGTGCTAACATAAGCTTCTCCTCTCTTATAAGAACTTTATTTCCAGTTGAAACCATATTTTCTTCATATCTATCTGCAATGATCGATGTTCTATGCCGTAATAATGGAGGCCAAGTAAAAGTCTTTGTCTTTCCCCTCCTCCAATATGGTAATGGTTACTGTATGTTTTCCCGGTTCTTCATCTCTTGTGATATCCTGAAGATAGAGGCAATCCCCCCAAGTTTCTTCAAAGTTTGCATCTAAGATAACACTACGATTCTCTTGATTGTCTATGACTACCTTTGCTAGGGGTGCTGGATGATCCACGTATTTTCTATATTGTATGGATATCCAACTTCCTTCCACCAGAAACTGGATACTGCTGCCCGCCTTTCTAGCTCTCCATCCATTGCGAAATACATCATAGCTTTCCTTATTCCGATCCAAATCCGGTTCAAAACCATTTAAAATCGGATTACTGTTTCTATTATGATAACGGAAAGACCCTTCTAGGCGATTTTTCGTTACCGTAAGTTTTGGAAAACAATAAGGACTTGAATGGATATTATGATGAAATACCCTATGATAGATTTGTTCCAAACGATGTATAATGACCTGGGCTACTAAGCTATGCCCCAGATCATTGGGATGAAGGTGATCAGGGGTAATCTCCTCTTCTTTAAGATTTCCCAGTAAAATTTCCTGATATAGGCTCTCTTTCATACTAACAATCGGAAGATCATAGTGAATTCCGACTTCATTATGGACTCTTTGGGCATTGATACCATTGTTATAAAAGACATTATTAAAGATAAATAATGCTGGCTGCCCAACATGACTTAAAATTCTTCGAATTAAGCCTTCAAAACTCTCCTGAAAAAATTCATTGTCTGCATCATTTACACTAAACTCTGCAAAGATCACATCGGGATCATGATTTAAGAGATCTTCCTTTACTCTGGCCACAGCAAATTGGGAAGTGGTTGCGCCAATTCCTGCATTTAAATAGCCCACTTGGCTTTGGGGGAATTTATCCTTCCACCAGGAGTAAACTAAGTAAGCATAGCAAGTCCGGGGAGAACTTGCTATGGATCCGGCGGTTATGGAACCGCCGATAAATCCAATAAGAATTTTCTCCCCAGATGCCGCTTTTTTCATGGCTTTTTCCATAAGAGCTAAATTACCCTCATGAATTATGCCCCTTTGAAAAACCTTCTTCCATTCTAAGGAATCTAATTTATTTTCCATTTATGTATCTTCCTTATAAATATAATTGCTTTAGATTACACCGTAACTTTTGTCATCATCATTGGCTCCATCGTGTTCCTTTATAAAGCTTACCAACTCATCCACAGTTGTAAATGCTAAACCAACATAACTATCCGCAGCACCATAATAGATTGCTATTCTTCCGGTTTCTGCATCCGTAAGAGCTGCACAAGGGAAGACAACATTGGCTACAAAGCCTCTTTCCTCATACCATTCCTCTGGTGTTAGAATGAAACGGTCGCATCTGTACTTCACTATGGAAGGATTGTCGATATCAAGTATGGCAGCTCCCATACTGTAAACATAGCCATTACAGGTTCCTGTTACACCGTGGTATATCAACAACCAACCCTCACTGGTTTCAATGGGTGCCGCTCCTCCACCAATTTTTAAGGACTGCCACCACTGTTTATAACCCCTAGCCATAACATGACGGTGTTTGCCCCAATATACCAGATCCGAGCTTTCACTTAAGAAGATGTCCCCAAAGGGTGTATGCCCACTATCGCTTGGCCTAGACAATAAAACAAATTTATTATTGATTTTTCTAGGGAATAATACTCCATTCCGATTAAATGGAAGGAATGGGTTTTCTAAGCGAACAAAATGTTTAAAGTCGATTGTCTTAGCAAGACCCAGTGCTGCACCATAAAAATCGGTACACCAAACGATATAATAGGTATCTTCCACCTGAATCAGACGAGGATCGTAAGCATATCGAGGCAGGAAGGGTTCGCCCTTTTCATTGACAAAGGGGATTGGTTCCGGTTCATAGGTCCAGTGAATTCCATCCTTGCTATATCCCAGATATAGATGGGGAACCCCATCCGTCTGTTCCGCACGAAATACACCAATAAACTCTCCCTTATAGGGAAGAACTGCACTATTAAATATTCTAGCTACTCCAGGCAAGGGATTTCTTCCGATAATAGGGTTCTCAGAATACCTCCACACCGGTCCCTGATATCCTTCCGGTTTATCTTGCCACGGTATATTCGGAAGGTTATTGGTTAACATTGTAACTTTACTCATTATGATTCTCCTTTTCTCTTCGTTAGTCACCGTATGTTTTAAGGTCAGGTAGTTCATCCAAAGTAATCACTTTGTCATGAGTAAATACCTTTTTTAACATACTTGTTTCTGTATATTTTTCAGATAAGGTATAGGTCCCATTGAGAGTTAAAAACTCACCCTCCCAAGTACCAAAATATGACCATATTGCATTATCCCGAAAGGCTAAATCCGGATCAAAAATACAGCCATTTTCGGTCAATGCTACTATCTTTTTATTCTCCCCATTCCATTCCACTAGTTCATTAAACTTAGCTGCTTGGGGAGTATAAACCCTTTCTCCAGGATAAATATCTGTACCTACGATATCTACGTATTCATCTCCCGGATACCAATCCTGATGCTGTCCATTCCAAACCCAGATTAAATTATGAATTCCATGATGATTGGTTAAGCGATCATAGAGTAACCGATATAATTGGATATATGGCTCAGGCCCAGAAGCCCCCCACCAGAACCAGCCACCACTGGCTTCATGTAAAGGTCTCCAAAGAATGGGCACATCTGCTTCCTGAAGAATCTTAAGCTCCTTAGCTATAGCATCGATATCTCGGATTAATAAATCATATCCTTCTTTGTCCTCACCATCCATAATCTTCTTCAGATTTATATTGGTTGCTGTAGTATAAAAACCCTTCCACCATGGATTATCCTTGCTGTTATATAGATAGGGTTCTGGAGCATTCCAATGCCAGGCGAAGGTAACAATTCCTCCCGCTTGATCAAAATCGATGGCATACTCCACATCCTTTCCAGTAGAACCAAAAGCAACTCTCGAAGGTGTGTATTCAATAAAATCCAAGCCCAGCATAGCAGGATATTTTCCGGTTGCATTATAAATGGCCTTGAATTCAGGTCCATCGATTCCTCTGTCACCATATTGACCAGATATAATAGCCTCTCCATACATATCTGCTAGATATTTCAACAATCTCTTGGTACGATCTGTTGCATTCGGATTAACCGGTACACTTGAAACATCGTAAATACTCTTATCCGCAGGTCCGGAGGCAGTAATTATTAAAGAATCCAAATAAATCCACCCCCAACTCTTTGTCATAGTAATCAAATTTTCTCCTGTGGTGAGGTATATTCGTTTCAAGATTGAATCGGTAAACTCCGATTCCTCCACCTTCGCACTCCCAACCATTTCACCGTTTATCAGGATATTGTTTTCTTTATATCCACCATAGCTGGCACTTCGAAAATTCAAATCATAAGCTCCACTACCAGGTACCGTTACCCGGAAGCTTACGGTATCTTCATTTCCTTCAATTCCAACCAAATATCCTGAACCAGTAAAACCGCCTTTTGTACTTTCCACTCTAACTTTGCCAGTCATTTCAGCTTCCTCAGCTTCCATAATCAATTCAAAATTCGGATCATATTCTCCATCATCTACTGGAGTTTCCTGAGCCGAAGCTTCCTCTATTGTTTTGTCTAAGTTAGAGGGATCTTCTTCATCATTATCTTTTGTATCTTGCTTCTTCTCATTGGTATCGGTATTCTCTTTACCATCGTTATTGCTCTCTTTTGTATCCTTCTTCTCTTTGGTATCGGTATTCTTTTCTTTGGTATCTTCATTCTCTACTACTTTTGTCTGTCCCCCATTCCCACTGGATGCCTCTTTATCATTTACCTTATCCTTGCAGCCAAATAAGAATATGGTGGACATAAGTAAGACAAACATTAGTTTCCAAATGCGTTTGCTCATACACGATCCTCTCTCGTCTAGAAAACTAAACCTTTTATCGTAAAACTTTAATTAATTTATGTGATGCTAAATTATCAAATAATTACATTAAGACTATTGTCTTTTGCTTCTGAAATAATCTAGAGCATCCTGAAGTACTGGTTTTGCTGATTCAATTGCCTGAGCTACGGTAGTATCTTTGTTAACAACGATTGGCCACCAAATCATATCACCAAATCTGAAGTAATCGCCAAAGCTACCCCAGATATCCATCTTTAGATTTCTACCACAATCCATAGCCAATTCCACATCGTCCAAGGTCATAAAACAGCTTTCAAACCAAGTAGGATCATCTCTATATTCTTCATCTCCCTGGTGCCAATTTAAGAACTCCTCAAATACCTGGAATACTTTATCCGGTTCTTCTACGCCCACCGGGATAATATACCAGTTACCAGCTACTGGACTATAATAGGTTCCGTCACTATCAGGACCTAATGGATAAGGTACCACCTTAAATTCAAATGGTAATTCTGCACCTTCTTGGATTGCTGCATCCATTTCCTGTTTTAAAGACCAAGCCTGGGCAGTCCAGAACATTACCTTACCATCAGACCACGCTAATAAGTTGTCATCCCAGTCATCCCCATTCCAAGGTCTTGCGGATAAATCTTTGTTGTATAACTGATCAATAAATTCAAAGGCTTTCACTGTTTGCTGTGAACTTAATCCTTCTGTTTCACCACCAGCAATGGATCCACCATTATTTAATACCAGTCCATTAACCAAATCCGTAAAGATACCTCCGAAACCAAAGATATCTGTATTACCATCATTATCCAAATCTCTGGTTCCTGCTTTTGCGTACTCAGCAAATTTTTCCCATGTCCACTCACCCTTACGATAAAGCTCTTGAGGATCTTCCAAACCTAAATCTTCAATCATATTTACATTGTAACCCAAATAGATTCCGTTCACTGGCAAAGCCTGTTCGGTAAAGAAGAAATTACCACCCAAAACTTCCTCAGCGCCTTTTGCAATCAGAGGTTTTACTATCTTTTGATCATTCACAAGATCACAGTAGTCTGGTACAAAGGTATCTAAATCCAAGGCTAAGCCATTCATAACTGCAGGGATACCAAACTGTAAATCGGTCAGATAGATATCACATTCTGGAGTTCCAGCGGTGATGGATGTATTAATACTTTCCATAATTCCGTTCCAGCCAAGGTTAACAAATTCAATACGGCAATTATATTTCTTTTCAATCCTGCGAACATTATCCAGTTGCATCTGAGCTGTTTCTGTATTACCTACTTGTGGATTATCGTATATATCATTGTGGGCACTGGTGTAGTAATAATCCCACCAAATTCCCACTTTAATTGTTCTTTGGTTTAAGTCAAAGGCAGGATAAACATCTACCGGTTCCTCTGTTGGTGTTGGTGCTTCCGTTACCTCCGGCTCTTTATCCTCTTGGTCTTTTTCATCTTCTTGCCCAGTAGAAGGGAGATCTTTTCCTACATCCTCTGTATCCTCCTTTCCCCCACATGCCATTAGGGAAAGTACCATTGTAAATACTAAAAATAATGCCAAAAACTTTTTCCTTAATTTCATCATCTGCTTCCTCCTTTATATTTATTTTTATTTCTATTTGCGAAACCACAAATGTAAGAGTTTCGCAATGATTACATGAAGAAGTCCGGGACTTTATCCCACAATACCGCTTCTCTCTACGCCCTCCATAAAGTACCTTTGTAAAATCAGATAGATAATCAAGATTGGAAGGAGAACCAATAATACTCCTGCATATACGTACAACTGTGAAATCATTGGATCTTTAATCTGATCCAGGAACATTACTGTGGATTGGAGCGTTGATAAACGGAAGGTTATATTCCTACTGGTCGGCATGGAAAAAAGTCTCACATAGAACATATCATTATATTGCCAAACCATGGAGAAGACCGTTACTGTTACTACGGAGGGTATTGCATTTACTAGCATAATCCTAAAATAGGTATACCACATCCCTGCTCCATCAATAAAAGCAGCCTCCTCAATTTCTTTGGGTAAACCTCTAAAAAACTGTCGGAATATGTAGATAAAAAGTCCAGAACGTAATCCCGTTCCAAATAAGGTCATTAAATACATTGGTGTTTCCTTAGACAGTAAATTGTATTTTTTCCCTGTAATCACCTGTAAGATCCCAAACAAATCCCAGTTACGAAAATGCTGGTATAAAGGTAGCATTATGGTATGGGTGGGTAATACAATGGTAATGATTACACAGGCGAATAAAAGTTTTTTAAAAGGAAAATCAAAGCGGGCAAATCCATATCCGGCCATGGAGGTAATTACCAATTGTATCAAGGTAAGTCCACTGACGTATAATAAGGTGTACCCAAGGGTTTTCCAATAATCCAACCTCAGATATGCCAAGCGGAAATTCTCCCAAGTTGGCCTCAGTGGGAATAAAAACACGGAAGGATTATATACATCACTGGATGAAAAGAATGAATTACTGATGATGTTAATAATTGGCCCCAAGATAATAAAGGATATTCCCAGTAAGATAATAAATTTAAAAGTTGAGAAGAGGAGGGATTTGAATATATGTATATACCTAGCTTGTTTATTAATAAAGACCGTATCATTTTTTAAGTCTCGAATCTGATCTACAATATTTCTAACCATAACAATCCCTCCTTCTTAGTTATAGTAAAATGTTATCTTAGTAATCAAACCGCCGACGATTAGTAAGATAAGACATACAATCACTGTGCTTATCACACTCATTGCTGAACTAAGTCCATAATTATAATTGGTAAAGGCTGTAGAGTATGCTATGTCAACCACTTGACTGTTTACAAATTTATCTACTATGGTATAGACCACATTGGTTAGGATAAGAGGCGAAACCATGGGGAAGGTTACCTTCCAGAAGGTTTCGTAGGGTGTTGCCCCTTCAATTTTAGATACTTCATAAAGAGAAGGGGATACTGACTGTAAGGCCGCAATAAATATGATAATTTGCACACTGGATGCCCTAACAATTTCGTAAATTCCTCCTACTAAACCTACGATAAAGTCTAGGAGTCTAACCGGAAGCCCGACTTCCAGTAGTATACTTAGAAAATAATCAACATTTACTCCGGCTACTGGTGCCATTTCCGTTGACATAGCTGCAGCACCACCCTGTATATTTTGCGTAGCCAGCTCAAGGGTCTCTAATACCGCACCAGAACCTAGTAGGATTGGCAGGAAAAATATAGTTCTTACCAAACCTCTTCCTTTAAACTTAGAGTTGAGCAAAATCGCCATAAGCAAGCTAAAAAACACAATAAAGGGTACATCCAATAGGATATCTATGAGGGAGTTTACCAACACCTGATTGAATTGTGCATGTTCTAAAAATGCATATTTAAAATTATCCAAACCAGTGAAGGTTGCGGTATATCCACCACTGGCAGCGATATCGATTTTACTTAAGGCAAATTGGACTGTTTGAATCAAACTTTTCACATAATAAAGGGCAAATCCGATAAACCACGGAAGGATAAAAAGGAAACCAGTAATTGCTCTTTTTTGTCTTAATGTTAATCGTTTCTTCATTCTATCCCCCCCTTTACCCCATAACCTTTGGCAGGTATGCTAATATCATCGATAACCAGATCTTCTTTGCTCTTATTGATATAAATAACAACTCCATTTTCATAGGTGATCCTTCGGATTCCATTATCCAATATCTTATGTTCTATCATCCTACTATTCGTCACATTCCTTAATACTTTATTGGTCTTGTGATAAATATCTACTGCATCCTCCATCCAAGTATTGTACTGAGTGGAGTAGAAACTATTTAAACCGGTGTACTTGATCTCACTGGATTCCTCATAAGAAAAACTAAAATGAGGAGCTACCCCGAATTCAATCATTCGTAGGATGATTTCTTGTTTGTCATAACTATCGGTCAGATTTATCGATTCGGATGTATAGTCAATGCAACCATGGATCACCATATGGTAAAATGGTACCTCCTGATCTACAATATAGAAAGGATTGTGACTAGAAGGAATATTGATTAAATCTCTTGCGTAAGCGAAGGAATAAGCATTTCCCCCTGTTACCATAAGATGATCGATAGTTTCATCCAAAATTTCAAATTGACCTACTATAATCTGCTTTGCCTCCTGTCGATTGATAATCTCACTTCTTCTCTTATCTGACGGAAGCACATCTCCCAAATCTCTTAAGGAAATTCCAGAGATTTCTACTTGATTAATTTTGTCTGTAAATTTATCAATATGACGGATTAAATATCTCGGTGATAAGACGTTATAATTTGTCTCCCGATAACCCATACCACCAGATTGCCTTAAGGTGGCTGGATTTACTCGGCCAAGGGAAACTATGTAGCCAGAATAGTAGCGAGAATTCTCCATCTTATAATTGTAATTATCCGCTTCAAAGGATATTCGGTTAAAGGCTACATCGCCGTAAAGTGTACCGCCCAGGGCTTCTAGCTTTTCATTGAGTTTCTTTAGTTGCTTTTTACCACCCAATTCACGATCCACCTTAATATCCTTTGCAGCATCATGGTAGTATCCCTCATTAAACCAGCCCAGATAATTGACTCGAAGATTGGAGATATCTGCTTCCTGTAATTGATCGATGATGATCCCTGCTTCTTCGAAGCTTGTCATGGGGAATAGTCCCATATAAGGAACCCCAAGAAAACTTTCCTGTCTTTTTACCCCACCGATGATATCTAGATAAAAAGGAAGAGAACTCCTTTCCTCTTTTACCGTCAGTACCCCTCGATTCATCAATTCCTGACGATAATAATTGGCCATGCCAGAATAACTAGCATTGTCTTTATCTAGAAATGCATATTCTATGGTGATATTTACGTCATAAATATCCTTTTCTAAGGTTGGCAAATCTGCACCAGCACCACTGGCTCCAAACATGGATACTTTTTCAGATCCTCGAAGTAAGAAGGAAGGATACACATAATTGTAGCTATTCACATTTCCTGAAACATTGGCCACAATATTAGCCAAGGTTTCTCCGTTGGTGATTTCTGCAAAAATGGCTCCATTCTCATGCTTAATACCAAAGACAGGTAATCGGACTTTTTCCGTATCCTCAACAACGGTATAGGATTGGGAAACTTCGTCCAAACCATAGACATATTGATTATACCGCTCTGTTTTTTTCCCATTATTAAAATAAATCAGGGAACCAACACCATTGGGTACAAAGATATATCCTTCTTCTTCCGATGTACCAGCACCGAAGAAACTAAGGAGATCAATATTAGCGATTCTTCCACTACCAGTCTCTTTAATCTGATTTGTCGGTACTTTTACTATAAGTTTTTCATCCTGGAGACGATACTCCAAAACTATGGTAAAGGTAATACGTTCTTCTACTTTTCCACCTGCTGCCATAGCCGCATCTTCGTCAAAGTCTGCTTGGGTATATCCAGCCTTCTCCAATAATTGATTCATCTTTTGTAGACCAACACGGCTCGCTTTTGCACCATTGGTCAATTCCATAAAGCCTTCCTTTTCCTTGGACTCTATGTAGCTGTTTCGAATGGTTTTTGCTTCCCGCTCACTTAGTTTGCTTAGTATTTTCTCCTCCATTCGTTCTAGGGTAATATAGGGAGGAACGATACCAGTTGGACTATCCAGATTCCCAAGAAGATAGGTATAACGTATTCCATCTTGGATGCTTTCCATGGTAAACTGCTCTCGTTCTACACTATAATCATAACTATACATGGTAGCCTGGGTCATACTGGTATCATAATAAGTAATTAAAAATTGTGAATGTAGATCTGTTTTATTTCGTCCATTGGCTAAGGGATCCTTGTCTCGATCCACTGGATTCGAATAGGTAATCTCTCCCGTTCTTTTATCATAAATAGCAACTTCCGTTGTCTTTGTATTGGTATAGAGCTTCAGGAGGTCATTTTCTGCTACTAATACCATTCCTGCCACCTTAGGATCTGCATCTTCCAATGGAGTAAACTCCCTGCCCTGTTCAAAGGCGTAATCCGTTAGATATTTTTCATGCTCCTTATAAAAAAGGTAATGGACACAGATATAAACCCCATAAAGGATTAAGCCGAGGGCAATTGCTATGATTAATATATTGCGAATTTTCTTTAATTTATCCACATCATCGCCCCCTTACATCCGTAATAATAACTCGGTATATGCACTTTCAAGGAACAGATATACCTGATTAATCAAGGAAATCAGTAATAAGATGACAAAGATAATTAAGGCCAGCGCTAGGAAAGTAAAGACTAGGGTTACCAAGGTCTTTCCAAAACTAAAATTATGAATCACCATAATACCGATTAAGACCAGAACAAGGAAGTAAAGAAGGGAAATTCCCAGTAAGAGATAATATATTGCTTCCTCGTCGGCTGCGATAAACCAGGAAATAATAGTAGCCGGTATATAGGTTAAAACCATGGGTAGCATAGAATATCCCAGCACTGTAACGATATCTTTGAATCTTCCTTCTCCCTCTAGCAAGCAGGTAATAGACCAATTTGCCGTAGCAAATAATAAAACTGCAACAAAGACAGCTATAATATCCGTTCTACTGTCTACCGTTCTTGTGTAGACGTAATTTACGATAAAACCAGCGTATCTTCGGTTGATGGAAAAGGAAAGTCCAAATAACAATATCAATAGCAATGCCAAGGGCACACTACCTTTTTCTCTATGTCTAATCTCATAGAAGCCATCAAAGGGGTGAGTAATCACATAAAAAGGATATAAGAACTTTTCTTTTTTACTCATCATATCCAACCCCCTTTTGATTTCTTTTTCT
Source organism: Clostridiales bacterium (assembly GCA_012839085.1). GTDB lineage: Bacteria > Bacillota > Clostridia > Lachnospirales > Lachnospiraceae > Mobilitalea. Next base: position 14,955 of record DUNZ01000123.1, on the reverse strand, counting down.
AATCACACTTCTTATTGACTGAACAATTACTAGAACAATGATTCCTGTTAATACATATCCAAGATTATCTTTTAAGATATCATCACGGTATCGTTTAAATGCTATGGAGTAGTACTCTCGATCCATCCCAAGTTTTAGGTATTCCATAGCTTTTTTATTCTCCCCGGCTGCCAGGTAGGATTTCCCGATGCCCACATAAGCCAATTCAAAGTTAGAGTCTAATTCCAATACTTCCTCCCAAATCTTAACGGCGGAAGCTTCATCACCATCATATCTTAGGGATACCGCTTGATTAATTAGGCTTCCATACTTTGTGGCTACAAAGAACATGATTTCACCCCGGTGAGAATCCAGAACAAGGATTTGATCATCCTTCATCTCCACAGCCACAGGACTTTTAAAAGTCCCCTTCTGGCTCCCCTTGCCTCCAAAAATATAAAGAAGGTTACCTTCATGATCATAGGTGAAAACCCGTCCCCTGGTAGTATCGATTACCGTATAAATACCATTTCCACGGTAAACGATATCTACAATTCTAGATGCTCCTGAATATTCCATACCGTATCTCCACCATAAATCACCACTGAGCTTTCCGTTGGCTTTCATTTTAATTACGTCCTGCCCTTTGGGATTTAATCTTCGGATGGATTGCTGACCATCGGCATCAATATTGGTGGCATAGATAAAACCATCGGGAGCTAAATCAACACCTGTAAATTCCGTAGGAATAAATTGTACCTGCCTCTCCCTTTGAGCCTTTGTGGATAGTTTTCTCCATATTTTTTCATAAAGACTAATTGTGACCCTAATGGTGCCACTAAATCCTGTAAAATTCCCATTGTTATCAAAGGCCATGATCCCCTGAAACATATTCTTAGCAATCACATATACTCGGTCTGCATAATCTACCCCCACCTTAAGAGGTGCAAATACAAAGTCTTCTTCTAAAACCTCCGAGGTAGGATTACTAATAATTTTTAATAGGGATCCATCTTCCTTTAATGCTACGACTCGATAATGATTGGTATCTGCAATATAGATCTCATTTTTTTGAGTCACATATAAGCCCGATGGCCCATTAAATGTATCCAAGGTTCCCCCATGATCAAAGCTATCAATGACCCTCTCTAGCTTTAACTGGGAGTCTAATATAATAATTCTGTTATTTCCCGTATCAGCTATGTACAATCTACCATCCTCAGCCACAAAAATATCCTGGGGATTTGATAGAAAGCCAACTCCTATATCGGTTCCTGAAATACTTCCATTGGGAATATAGGCCGCAGGAGTATAAAATATATCCTCCCAATAATCATAATTATAGGTATGGTAAGGGACATTGGAATTGGCATAGGCCATCGAACCATCGGCTGATAGAAATACTATTACAAATAATATAAGAAATATTTTTTTCATACCGTCCCCCCCTTACTCCTTCATACCCGATGTGGTCATGGTTTCAATAATACTACTCTGGCAAATGATAAAGAATGTAATAGGAACCGCTGCAATAATTAGAGTAACCACAGCTCCCGCCCCTTGTCTGGCTGGTCCACTATTTACAATTTGCTGTAGAGCATATTGAAGCGGCTTTAACTGTTCATCCCTTAGGAAGGTACTACCGGTATTTCCCCACATGCTTTGGAATTGTAATACCGCTAAGGTTAACCATGCTGGTTTTACATTGGGCATAATAATTGTCCAAAATACTTTATATTCACTGGCTCCATCCAGTCTTGCTGATTCAATCAAAGAGTCTGGTATTTGCTCCATAAATTGTTTCATCAAATATAAGCCTAAACCATAGGCAAAGGCAGGAAGAATCACTGCCAAGTAGGTATTATTAATATGGAGCAAGGAGATAATAAGATAATTTGGTATCTGGGTAACCTGATAAGTAAACATGATAGACAAAACTACCATATTAAATAATAATTTCTTACCAGGAAAATTATGTTTTGCCAAAGGATAGGCAGCTAATGAGGCTACCAAAACATGCCCCAGGGTACCTCCTCCAGTGATAATTACGGTATTTAATATGTACCTGGCAAAAGGCACCCAAGAGTTTGACATGAGTACCATTAAGTCATTGAAATTATCGGTACTAGGATGTCGAACAAATAAGGTGGGTGGATAACGAAACAATTCATCCAATGGCTTAAAAGCGTTGTTTACCACCATGACCAAAGGTATCGCCATAAAGACGGCACAAATTCCCATAAAGATAAATAAGGTAACATTGCCTGCCATGGAGCGGTTTAGTCTTTTCTGTTTACGAAAAATTCGCCTTCTTGGTTTCATATAATCTCTCGCCATATCATTTTCCCACCTTTCTGATTAGTTTCTGAATCAGCATATTGGATCCAACCATCAGTAGGAATAAGATTACTGCAATTGCCGAAGCATATCCCATCTCATATCGGATGGAGCCAAAGTCCATCAGATGGGTAACAATGGTGGTACCAGCATAATTTACACTGGGGTTTCCAGCCAGCTGAATGGAGATATCCGCAACAGCAAAGGCCTGTGTAATCTGCATTACCGCACCAAATAGAAGCTGGGGCTTCATGGATGGTAAAGTTACATACCATAACTCTTGCCAGCGGTTTTTAATCCCGTCCATGGCTGCGGCTTCGTATAAATTCTTATCCACCGTTTGAAGACCGGCTATAAAGGTTAAGAAACCGGTTCCTAGGCTTAACCATAATTGGACAATAATGAGAAATGCCAGAACATATTTCTCTGTTTTCATCCAGATAATTGCATTTTGCATAAAATCAAATCGAATTAAAAGACCATTAAGAAAACCATACCGATCCCCACGTAAAATCAGGTTCCAAACAACATAAGCATTACCGGATATGGATGGTGCATAGAAAATCAAGGTTAAAAAAGCCCTGAGCTTACCTTTGAATTCATTGATAATCCATGCAAATATTAGGCACATAAAATATGAAATCGGCCCTGTAATTACTGCAAAAATCAAGGTGTTTTTTAAAGCAATTTTAAAAATATCATCATCTAAGAATAATCTTATATAATTATCCCACCCTGTAAAATCTGGGAACTCTAAAACATTAAAATCGGTAAAACTAAAGGTAATTGAGATTAACACTGGTAATACTGTAAATAGGAAAAATAGAATAAAGTAGGGGGCAATCATGATATAAGAGGCTTTGTGTCTTCTTATTCTATTCCCAAGTGTCAATTCCCTATTTTGGTATGACCTTCCTTCCACCTTCTTTTTCATATCAATCCTCACCCCTTAATCCTCTGCGGTTGGTAAACCAAATTCCGCACGTTTAAATGTAATCTCATCATTGATATAACGAACATAATCCGTAAGAGCCTCTCTTGGTTGCATCTTTTGCTTATCCTCAGAAATAACAACTCGGTAAAAGGCATTGTTCACGTTACGCCAGGTGAAATATCCTCCTGGAACCTGTGGAATTCCCTTCATCCATTGAAATTGTTTTGTCAAGGCCTCATAATCCTCCGAAGGCCAGGGCAAACTTTCAAATGCTTCAACATTAGCGGTAGGATAACGGGCGGCTGCACCCATTAATGCCTCCATTTCCCTGCCATATTGAATTTGAGTTTCTGTTGATACCCACCATTTCAAGAACTCCCAGGCTGCTTCTTTTTCCTTAGTCTGACTCATAATGATTGCTGCAGAGCCAGCACTGGATACAGAATAATCCACACTTCCATCTTCTTTTACCGTTCCTGGAACCATGGAAAAACCCCATAATCCTTTGATGTCAGGAGCAGAAACCTGTAATTGATTATATAAGGTATAGTCAGCGATAATGATCGGTGCCTCACCAGTTCGAAATCTTTGGTCAACGGGCGATTCTCGGTCTAATCTATAATCCGTATAGTATTCGCAATATTGTTTGAAGGCACGGATAGCGATATCACTGTCTAAGGCCGACTTGGTAGCGTCACTATTATAGTACTCTCCGCCATTTTGATATAAAAGCATTGCAAATATTTGCTCCGTTGTTGGTACCATTCCAAGATCCATCTGATTTTTACTTAAGACGGATAAAGCAATTTTCATCTCATCCCATGTTGTAGGTACTTCCAGTTCCAATTCTTCTAATATATCTTTACGATAAAACATCATTAAGCAAGTCTCGGTCTCAGGTAGAGCAAAGGTCTTGCCATCGAATTCATAAGGAACCATAGCACTTTCCCGGAACAAGTTCTTCACCTGACCAAGATCCTCAAATTCCGTGAGATCCACTACAGCCCCACGCATTCCATAGTTCATAGGTAAGTCCATTCCTACCTGAACTGCAACATCTGGTCCTTGACCTGCCAAGGTTGCCTGTAACAAGGTCCCCATATCCACCAATTGGACATTTACATTTATATTCTTCTCCGGCGTAAAGGTTTTATCGATTAAATCCTTTAATACATTGGCCTGATCCCGTCCGGAACCAATCCAGACAGTAATCATTTTCGATTCTTCTCCCTCCTTGGCTACATTTCCAATCGTGTTGTAGTCAATAACAAAGGAGTAGAATAAACTTTTTATCATATGTACAAATTTATCCCAGAGGGAATTGTTCACTTTCGGAACCTTGGTATCCGGGGAATGAACATAGATGGTATCGATGGCCAAAGGTTGATCTAATACCTGGGTAATCCAGTTACCCAAGGCACTCAATTCAATCTTAAAAGCTCCCAAGCTCTTGGTGAAACGCTCCACATCTTCAATTAAATAATCAAGCATTTCTTTCATAGAAATCAGAGTAGCTTCTCGATCACTATGTTTTCCTGCAACATCATAGATTCGCTCAATCAAATTGCTAAGATTATCTCTTACCACAACCAATTCCTCAGCAAGCCCAGGAATATTATCTTCTAAGTTATAATCTCGGTACTGATCTGGCTCAACACCAGTAATACGAATTAGTTTTCGATAGATTGCGTTCAAATCCAAAACCGCTTCCTGTACATCTCCAATGATATCGGAGAATTCCCCTAGAACCACTTCCATTCGAATGGTATGTTTTCCTTTATCTAGATAAAAGCCATAAGCTTCTCCCTCTTCATCTTGCAAAGTGAGCATATGCCAGTCACTTTTGTATTTAAAACCATAATCACTCATTTCCTCAAAAGGAACTTCACCATCAATGGTTATTTTTCTTGAAGTATAAATACCACGAACAAAATTCTGCCTTACATGAAGTGTAATATTGTAAAAACCAGATTCCGGCACTTCAAAATCCCACTCTAGCCATTGTCCAACAATTCTCCAATTGCTATTACTACCAATGGTATTATTTTTTAACTCCTTGGCACTATAAGGATAAACTGCAGGGGAAGATTTATCCTGAGATGGATATAACATCTGAGAGGATTTTCTATCGGCTTGTTCCGCATGAATGGTGATTAAATGTCCCGAGCTATCTTTGGCTCCTTGGGAATCCTGTTCCTCTTTCACTTCTTGATATCTTCTTATTTCTTCGGAATTATTTAAAATAATTTTTCTAAGGAGCATGGGTTCCCTTCTGGAATATAAGGTTATGGTATGAATTCCTGGGGTCAAATACACAGAAAGATGATCCGTTACATAACCCTCACTATCATACAAATAGCTGGTAATCCAAGAAGGAGCCTCCATCTGTTTTGGCTTCAAATCATTCCCTCGGTTATCCTGTTCCCACTCATTAATTGCATTAACCCAAATTCTAGGGAATTCAATTAAATCCAGCTGGCTATAGGGAAGTTCCCCATCAATAAAAATTCCTCTTTGTATCGAGGCACTATTTCCTTCCACAGGGTAGTAAAGCAGTGAGATATCATAGAGACCCTCTTCCTTAATATCCACCTCATATTCAATGAGTCCTTGCTCCTGGGTTAAAATCGAGATTCCTTCCATGCCCTGGAAATCTATATATTCTTTTACTTCCATATTTTCAACCCGAACATAATCCTTGGCTTCAATGACATATTCGGTGTCCGGTCTTAGGGAAGTATCAAACTTCATTAAATAATCTTTATAGTCAATTCCTTCAAAGGCAACCCTACTGAGTAAATTCTTAAATTCCTCATAGTTAACATCCGTCTTTGCCTTAACAGGATCTAACTTAATCAAACAAGTATTGCAGCAAAATGCAAGAATTAGAGCAATTGAGATCAATCGCTTCTTCCATTTCCCCCGACCCATATGGCCATCCCCCTCCTTAATTCATAGTGCATTGTCGTGCATATTTTTTTACATTTCAACTCCTTATGTGTGCATTGTAGCATAATTTTGCTTAATTGGCAATAGCTAGTTAAGTTAATTATTATAAAATTTTAAGTCTTATTTACTATTTTATATATAATATGCTTAAAAGCTAAAATTTTGCCTTAATGCATTGATTTTACATAATAAAACGGTGCTATCCAGCGACAAGTTTTGCAACTTATCGTAGAATAGCACCGTATTCAAAAGATAAATATTTAAGTAATTAAATGTTAAATATATAAAATTTAAGTAAATAGTTTAAGTTAGAATTAATCTAAATAATTAATTATTTGAGGCTTCCGGCATCACTTTCATATTTTTTTGTGAGGACTGACGGAAAATTACTTCTACTCCGATATAAACAATTTCTTTGGGGAAGCTAGGATTTTGTAACCTCCACATCAATTGCTGAACCAGTCGTCTACCCAGCCTCTGGTTTCCAACACGAACCGTAGTTAAAATCGGTTCCGCCTGTGCCATACCCTCCACATTATCATATCCAGTCACAGCAACATCTTCGGGCACCGAAAGCCCCCTTTTCTTAAGACAACGAATGACATCCAAAGCGATATCATCATTGGCACAAACAATGGCTTCCGGCATATATGGAAACGTAGCAATTGCTGCATCCACTTCCTGTGTTTTATAGTATTTGTAATCTGTATGGCTGGTTACGACAATGGATGAATCCTGCTTTAAACCTGCCTCCTTCAAGGCCTCCACATATCCTAAGTACCGGTCATAGATTGACCTACAATATGTAATATCACCGATAAAACCAATGCTTTCCAATCCCTGGGAGATTAAATCTCTAGTAACCTTTTTAACGCTATTCTTCCCTTCACAGATTATAACATCTCCATAACTAAGAAAACGTTCTACATCTCTTGGAGCATCTAAGAAAACAGTTGGTATATTCTGTTTCATAATCTGACTGATATATTCATCGGAGAAGACACTTAAATAAGCACTCCACTAACATCTGCCTGTAAGTCTAGTGGAAGGACCAAATTCTTCTCATCCTGTTCACTAATAAAATTAAACTGCAATTTACATCCATATTTATTAAGTTCATCAGAAATTCCCATAATGATGCTATTCCAAAAGACGGATATTTCCCTTCTTGTCAAAACAACAATAGTTTTGGTTTCATCTATTTTATTCCTCAATTTAAACTCATTGAGAACCACGGGAGATAGTTTCGAATATCCCATCTCGTATGCTTTCTCTATTACTAAATATCTGGTTTCATAGGCCACCGTGTCGCTATTGTTTAATGCTTTTGCCACTGTGTTTCTAGATAAATTTAATTCTCTGGCGACATCTTGTATGGTAACTTTTTTCATTTATGTTTCCTCCTAAAAGTAAATCTATATTAACTTCCTATGCTCGCTATTGTCCTATTAAAATTAATAGATCTTTTACTGGAAGTTTACTATAAATATGCCATTTTTTCAAGCATAAACTTTACTTTATTGTGCAAAAACAAAAACAATGCACAACTAGTTAAAATAATTTGAAGTATGGAGGTTTCCTTCAATTAATAAATCCTTTATCTTGCTTATAAAGGAAGATTATATTTGAAGTTTCAAATGCAAAAAGTTGCCCATAAAGATACGAAAGAATTCATATGTATCTATTTTGCTTCTTCTTTTTTTAATAGCTCTAAGTTTTTGCGTATCAGTTCACTTCTTTGTTTTACGCAGTCTACAGAGCGTAAAGGATCCGAGGGTGTTTGAAAGGTATAGTCCAACAAACGGTCGATCGTGGTTTCTGCCACATGAAGTCTGGTATCCGAGGATGCATAATAGATATATACGTTACCTTCCTCCGTTGCGATGGCGCCATTGGTAAATACCACATTGGACACGTCTCCCACTCGTTCTTCTCCCATGGGGGCAATATAATATCCAGAAGGTTCTGCAATCACTTTGCTTGGATCATTTAAATCTGTAGCAAAGACATAGATTACATAACGAAGTCCTGCTGCCGTGTTACGAACGCCGTGGGCAATATGAATCCAACCCTTCTCCGTCTTAATTGGAACCGCACCAGCTCCATTTTTGGCTTCCGTGATGGTATGATATTTTCTTCTGCTGGTAATAATCTCTTCATCGATTACCGGATTCTCAATATGATCACAAAAGCCAACACCAATACCACCGCCAGATCCCGTATCAATAAAACTATCCTGGGGTCTGGTATAGAACATGTATTTTCCATTCACAAATTCAGGATGAAGTACCACATTCCTCTGTTGGGGAGAACGCAAGGTCTTTAAATTGCTAAGACGTTCCCAATGTTTCAAATCTTTTGTCCTAACGATTCCTGCCTGTGCTACAGCAGCTGATAAATCCGGAATGTTTGGATCTTTACTTTCCGAACAAAATACTCCATAGATATAGCCATCCTCATGCTTTGTCAATCTCATATCATAGACATTGGTTTCTTCCTTGCAGGTATCTGGCAGCTCTAGTGGATAATCCCAGAAGCGGAATCCTTCCACAGGACTATCACTTTCTGCTACGGCAAAAAAGGACTTACGATCATAGCCCTCTACTCGGGCAACTAGATAGTATTTTCCATCTAACTCAATGGCACCGGAGTTAAATACTGCATTAACTCCCAACCGTTCCATAAAATATGGATTACTTTTCTCATCCAAATCATATTTCCAAAAGAGAGGAATATGCTCACTGGTTAAAACCGGATATACATAACGATGATAAAGACCATTGTAAACCCTACTTTTTTCATTTTTTCGTGAGATTATTTTTTGGTACTTTTCCAATTCCACATAATACTGGGGATGCATAGGCATTTCTCCTTTTCTTTATAAAATTTAGAATTCCACACTCCTAGTGATTACCTCAAAACACATTCTTCCATTATGATAAGGACATTTCCAGGGGCCAACAATTTCCTTGTCTTTCAATGGGATACCTTCTGGGGATAGCTCATTGAACCATTCCGAACCCTTGCGATGATCGATCATATATTTTTTGGTAAAATCCCAGATATTTGCTGCCGCCTCTAAATAATCCTTCCTACTGCTATCTTTTTGGTATCCATTCAAGAAGCCTAGGATGGCCTCTGCCTGTACCCACCAGACTTTTTTATCATCCAATTTTCCACATTCTTTCTCATTATTTAAAGATTTACCATCATAAGCTTCCTGATGGATATGATCCGTAAGATCCTTGGTGATTTTGGATATTTTTTTTGTGTATTCAGGGTCATCCAAAACTTCACATCCTCGGTCAAGGAGCCAAGCAGCTTCGATGTCATGCCCATAGGAATTTAAATCAATAAGAGAATTCATTTCATAATCAAAGAATACCTCCAACCTTCTTAGGTGGGGATTGTAAACCTTATTCGCAAAGATATCCAGAATCCATCTTAATTTTTCTCCGATATCCTTATTCTGATCCACCCGGAACAATTCCGTATAGGCCTCAAATATATGAAGTAGGGTATTCATAGTCCTACTAGCCATAACCCCATTTTCTGAAAGTTTTTCATTGGAGACTGGTTTGAATCTTCGATCATAAGCTTCTAGATAACCAATGTCATCCTTACAAACACCCTCTACCCGATCCACCAATTCATAGGCCAGCTTTAAGGCTTCTTCATCCCCCGAAGCTTTGTAATAGGAAGATAGAGCATAGATAGCGAAGGATTGATTATAGGTATGTTTGCTATCATCCTCTGGCTTTCCATCATAACTTACGGACCAGTAACACCCACCATAGTCTTTATCAAGAAAAGCATTTTTCATAAACTCATAGGCATGCTTTGCATAAAGTAAGCTATCTTCATCATTCACTGTCATATATGCGTTAGAGAAAAACCACAAAATCCTACTGTTTAAAATGCATCCTTTTACAGCCTTTTTTTCCAAGTTCAAATCATAATCCATCCCACCATAAAATCCACCATGTCTGTCATCCTTTAAGTTCTTCCAAAAAGGTAGGATATCTTTGATTAGGTGCTGCTTAATCTCTTCTACTCGCATGTAATATAACCTCCAATCATTTTGATCATCCCATAAATATTCGATATTTCTATTTCTTTAGCATTAACACAGATAAGATTGCTATTCATAGATTTAGGCTTCCTTAAATGTGAGAGCTTATGATCTCCATGGTACCTTGCAATTGATAAGTCCCATATCCGGCGGGAAGAATAAAATGATCCCCTTTTTTTATTCTAATCCCATCAATCTCCCCTTCCCCCTCAAGGACACTCACATTAAGAAAAGAATACTTTTGTTCCAGTTTCTGAACTCCGTCAAGCTTGATACGATTAACCGTATAGAATTTACTTTGTATCAGTTCCTCGATTTCGCAAGCTTCATTTTTGTCTGTTTTACCTCTAACCCTAACATCCTTATGAGGACAACGGATTACATCGATGCTTTTGTCTATATGAAGTGGTCTTGGTTTTCCCTTATCCAGTCTGTCGTAATCATAAAGACGATAAGTAATATCACTACTTTGCTGGGTTTCTAAAATGACCGTTCCAGCCTTAATGGCATGAACCGTGCCCGGTTCGATTTGAAAGAAATCACCCTTTTGAATGGGTCTTACTCGTATCAGCTCATTCCAGCGTTTCTGTGAAATCATTTCTTTTAGTTCATCCTTGTCTTTTGCATTGTGTCCGATCACAATTTCCCCATCTTTATCACAGTCAAGGATATACCAACATTCCGTTTTTCCAAGGGAACCATTCTCATGGATTTTTGCATATTCGTCATCTGGATGTACTTGAATGCTAAGATCCGCCTTGGCATCAATTATTTTTACTAATAAGGGGAAAACCTCTCCCTCCAGATCTCCAAATAGTTCTCTATGGTTATCCCAGAGATAGCTTAGGGTTTTACCCTGAAAGTTTCCATTTTTAATGGTGCAATCCCCATTTTTGTGGGCACTAATTGCCCAACACTCTCCTGTGTTTTGACTGGGGATCTCATATCCAAATTGGCTGCTAAGTTTATTTCCTCCCCAAATCATGGTCTTAAAGACTGGTTCCAAAAATAATATTTCTTTCATTTACCTTCTCCTTATTTTGCACATTTTTAAAATCTTTTTCATAATAAGCGCCATAATTTTATTCTTGTTTTTATTTCCAATTTAAAATCAATTATACCAAATGAAAATAGTTTGGCAAGAAGGTAAAAGGGGGCTGTCGCACTAAAAATGTGCGGCGCCCTTTTTACCTTAGTGATGTTTATCACATATTAAATTTACAAAAATAGCATGTGACTATCAATCCAACAGAGACACGTTCTCACTCGCTATACAATCGGCAAAAGGAAGCTGGCGCTTCATGATTTTCAATCGTTAAAGCGACAGCCCCACAACTTGGTTTCCGTATTATATTGGTTTTCGTCTTCTTCCTATGGGAACATACTCTACTCCTTCTTTGGTCATATCATCCATATCATAGATGTTTCTCCCATCAAATACATAGGGTGTTTTCATGAATTTTCGATAGACATCGGTTTTGATAGCCTTAATCTTTCCCCAATCGGTTAAAATAAAACATACATCCGCATCATTTAAAGCCACTTCAATGGTATTTACATAGCTAATGCTACCCTTTCCATGCTCCCCTTGGGGATATATTTTTTTAAAGTTATCCATTCCTATGGGATCGTAGGCATAAACATTGGCCCCATCTTTCAGGAGTTGGGCAATATTATCAATGGCTGGTGATCTTCTACAATCATCCGTTCCCGGTTTATAAGTAAGACCCAGTATGGCCACCTTTAAACCTTGAAAGTTAATTCCCAATTTTCTAGCTTTCCAATAAAGAGCCATTCTTTGCTCTTGATTCACTTCTTCCGCAGCCAATAAGGTTTTTAAGTTATAATCATTTTCCTGGGCTAGATGCAGAAGCATATTCTTATCTTTGATAAAACTATAACCCCCATAACCAATCCCTGCTTCTAAAAATATTCTTCCCACCCGTTCATCATAGGACATGGCATGAACAACATCAAGAATATCTGCATCTACTTTTTCACACAAATTAGCAATATCATTAAGATAGGAGATTTTCATTGCCAAGAAACCATTGGTGGCTAATTTAATCATCTCAGCCGTTCTTCTGGTCACTGCAATTACTGGTTGTTTGAAAGGCTGAAACACTTCCCTAAGTTTATCTTCTACCCACTTACTCTTGGTACCAATGACAATCTTTGTTGCTTTTAGGGTATCACGAATCGCTGAACCCTTAGCAAAAAAAGCAGGATTAGAGGCCACTTCAACTTTTATATCCTGGGGAAGGGCTGCCTTTATGTAATCATCCAGTTGATCTGCAGTTCCAACCGGAACCGTAGTTTTTAAGACAATGATACCGTCCTTTTCCAGATGGTTCACAATCTGATTTGCTACCGTATATAGATTCGTTAAATCCATGGATCCATCGGCATTTTCTTTAATTCCCACACCGATGAATATGACATCAGCATTACGGTAGGCATTTCCATAGTCCGAGGTAAATTTTAATCTTCCCGCTTCACGATTTTTTCTCATTAATCTTGCCAAGTCTGGTTCATATACTGGTGCATCCCCAAATCGAATCATTTGCAACATAGTCTCATCCAAGTCAACACAGATGACATTGTGTCCAACTTCTGCCAAACACACTCCTGTAACCAGGCCAAAATGTCCGCTTCCGGCTACCACAACATTGTACATTGCAACTTCCTCCTTTTCTTTCTTTGGTTTTTGCCTTGTGTTTTAGTTGTTGTGTCCTCTTTGATGTGTTATAATATTGTAAATAAATTCCATTTCAGTTCTATGAATGAGGTGATCTATATGAAGGAAAACAGTCGTATTTTAATAAAACTACTTTCCAAGGCAATTCGAAATCAAGAACCCGATTGGGATGAAATCACTGCTTTACTTGAAGCATCCCAGATCCATTGGCCGACTCTTTATGAGGAAGCTCTTGCCCACCAGGTACATACTCTGATTTATCCCATGGTTTCTAAATTAAAAAATATAAATCCTAGCTTGGCACCGGATCCAACACTTCTTTCTCAATGGAAGAAGGAAACCCAGACCGAAGCAATTCGACAAATCCAACAAGTTCAGATAATTAAGGAAATCTTAAAGGCATTTTACAAGGAGAAAATCCCAGCAATTGTATTAAAAGGATTGCTTCTTAGAGAGTATTATCCCAATCCGGATCTTCGTACCATGGGCGACGCAGACCTTTTAACTCACGCGCAAGATCGGTACCGGATCAAAAAAATACTGAAGCAATTTGATTTCATTGAAGATAAAGTAAGTAGTAAACATATTTCCTATATCAATAAAAACCATCCTTTCATCATAGAAGTACATAACTGGCTTTCTGATAGCCATCCCGATGATTTCTCCATAGATTTTGAGAAAGCCTTATGGAAGGATACCATAAACATTTCTCTACTTGGTGCTCCAACCATGGCTCTTTCTGTGGATCATCATTTATTGCATTTAATCATTCATATGAAGAACCACATTATATCCGCCGGTTTTGGACTTCGACAATTATGCGATTTCGTTGTGTTTATGGAAGCCAATGAAAAGGAGCTAAACTGGGACTATATCCTACGATGCTCCCAACAATTGCAGCTTAAAACCTTTATGATTTCCCTCTTTCTCCTTTGCAATCAGCTATTTGACTTAAAAATCCCAAGGCAAGTTACCATCCAAGAAGCCGACTCCAGTGAAACACTTAAGGATCAAAGATACTTAGATCTATTTGTCCGTGATATTCTTGATTCGGGAGTATATGGTCGACGTAATCCTGATCGGCCAATGAGTAGCCTGCTAATTCGATATAGCAAGCCTGATCATCCCTCTGGTAGATTTGGTCGTGTTAAAAAAATGCTCCAGTTTTATTTTCCCTCATCTAAAAATCTAAGCAAACGCTATCCGTATGCAAAAAAGTACCCCTTTTTGCTGATATTTGCATGGTTTCATAGAGCCTTCACTAACCTTAGCCGGATAGGGAAATATAAGGTCTCTCCACAAGCAGAAAAACTCTCCCAAGAACGAGTAAAGTTACTTCAGTGGTTGCAAATTCAAAAGCATTAGCTAGACCTTTTCTTCGTATAGCCGTCCCTCTTCCAAACGCCATATCCTGCTACAATATTTTAAAATGGAGGGACGATGGGTTATGATGATACAAGTCAGCTCTGGCCAAAAACTCAAAATAGAATCTAACACTTTCTCTTCATTCTCTATGTCAAGGGCAGAGGTTGCTTCATCTAGAATTAAAATCGGACTATTGCGAAGCAAAGCCCTTGCAATAGCAATCCTCTGAGCCTGTCCTTCCGAAAGACCGTATCCTCCTTCTCCGATTACCGTGTCAATCCCTTCTGGTAGCTGTGAAACAAATTCCCAAGCCCCAGCTGCTTGTAGGGCTTTGACCTGTTCTTCTGGTGTCGAATCAGGATTACCTATGCTCATATTATAGGAAATTGTTCCAGAAAACAAGGACTTTCCTTGGGGAACATAGGATATCTTTGTACGTATGGAAGGCTCCAGGGGATGATAGCCATTATTGTAATCCAAATATGATATGTTTCCATGCTCCGGTTGAAACAATTGCATTAAAAGACGAATCAGGGTGGTCTTTCCTTCCCCTGATTTTCCGATGATACCCACTCTTTCTCCTTTTCTAATTTCCGTATTTATATTCTTAAGAATTGGCTT
>DUNZ01000122.1 GCA_012839085.1 Clostridiales bacterium | reverse complement strand
CTAACTCAAATAAGAAGCTCTTATCAAACTTAGGCCTCTTTTCTATACTCTCATTAGATCATGAACAAAAACAGGTTCATGATCTTGATGCTCCGATCGGTAACTTTAAGCAAGCTTAAGTTACCTCACTACGCTTTGATTATATCATAATATGACAAATTCATTTATATTTCTTTCTATTAAAAACCTGACCCAAATTAAAAATTCAGGTCAGATTAATAGTTACTACATTATATTATTTTTCATCTCATTGGGTAACTACAAACTGGCTTTCATATAGCTTTGCATAAAAGCCTCCCTTTTCAAGCAACTCCTCATGTCTACCCTCTTCAATTATTTTGCCACTTTCCATGACTAAGATTTTATCTGCTTCCTTAATTGTGGAAAGCCGATGGGCTACAATAAAGCTGGTACGTCCTTTCATTAATTGATCAAATGCCTTCTGAATATAAATTTCTGTACGGGTATCTATATTACTGGTTGCTTCATCTAATATTAACATTGGCGGTTTTGTAAGCATAACTCTTGCGATACTTAAAAGCTGCTTTTGACCTTGGGATATATTACTTCCATCTTCGGATATCAAGGTGTCGTAGCCATTGGGCAATCGTTTGATAAAACTATGGGCATGGGCTGCTTTGGCTGCTGCTTTTACTTCTTCTAAGCTAGCATCCTCTTTGCCATAGGCAATATTTTCTCTAACGGTTCCTTCAAACAACCAGGTGTCTTGAAGAACCATACCATACATGCTACGAAGGGTTTTCCTCTTCATATCCTTAATGTCTTTATCACTCACATATATGTTTCCCCGATCCGTATCATAAAATCTCATTAACAAATTAATTACTGTGGTTTTACCACATCCTGTAGGACCAACAATAGCAATCCTTTGACCTGGTAGTACCGAAAGATTTAGATCCTTAATTAGGGGCTTATCCTTTTCATAGGAAAAGTCAACATTCGCAATGGTAACCCTGCCATCGCAGGGAACCTGATCCAAAAGAAGCTCATCACTGGCTTCTGGCTCAACATCCAAGAGATTAAATACTCTCTTTGCGGATGCTAAGGCTGCCTGTAGTTCCGTAATGACCCCAGATATTTCATTAAAAGGTTTGGTATACTGATTGGCATAGGATAAAAAGCTGGATAATAGTCCTACGGTTATGCGGCCTTGGATAGCAAAAAGGGCACCCACTACCCCCACGGTTGCATATACAATACCATTGACAAAACGAGTACAAGGATTGGTTAATGAGGAATAAAATTGAGCCTTAACACCACACTCTTTCAATCTTTGATTGATTTCTTTAAAACGATCAATGGATCGTTCCTCATAAGAAAGAGCTTTTATTAGTTTTTGATTTCCCACCATTTCCTCGATTAAACCGCTCAACTCTCCCCTTATCTTTGATTGTTCTGTAAATTTATTGTAGGTTCGTTTCGATATAAAGGCTGCCACAAATAAAGATAAGGGCGTTAAAACAATAACAACCATACCGATGGTTATATGAATGGATAGCATGAATACAATGGTTCCAAGAATGGTGACTATCCCAGAAAATAGTTGAGCAAACCCTTGCAATAGTCCGTCCGATATGATGTCGATGTCGTTGACAACACTATTAATAATATTACCGTGGGAATTACTATCGATATATTTTAAGGGTATCTTATTCAAGTGGCCATAGGTTTCTTTTCTTAGATCCTTAACCGTTTGAAAGGTCAATCTATTGGTACAATAAGTCATCAACCATTGAAATAGGGCACTTCCTCCAATGGCTAGAAGCAGATAAAATATGATATCTTTAATTTGTAGAAAATCCACTGCCCCTGGACCTACAATATAGTCCACTGCTTTACCAATAAGAACTGGTGTTAGCAAGGATAGTAAAATACTTAGCAAAGCAAACAGCAAGGTCAAGATTATAAACTTACGGTAAGGTTTGGTATATCTTAAAAGCCTTATTAGAATTTCTCTTTTCTCTCCCTTTTTCATTGGTCGCCTACCTCCTCGCTGCCTAGTTGTGATATGCAAATTTCCTTATAGATTTCACAGGTAGAAATTAATTCTTGGTGACTTCCAATCCCTGCCACTCTTCCATCGTCCAAAACGATAATCTTATCCGCATTTTTTACCGTGGCAGCCCTCTGTGATACCATAAATACGGTCATATCATGACAATTATTTTTCAATGCTTGTCTTAGTTTTGCATCCGTTGCATAATCCAAAGCACTGGCGCTATCATCTAAAATCAAAATTTTAGGCTTCTTAACCAAGGCTCTGGCTATGGTGAGACGTTGTCTCTGGCCTCCAGAAAGATTTTTCCCTCCGGCAGCGATCATGGTCTGATACTGCTTGGGGAGTTTTTCCACAAATTCTTTTGCCTGGGCAATCTCTATAGCCTCTTTAATCTCTTCATCACTGGCATTCTCATGGGCCATCCGCATATTATCAAGGATGCTTCCATGAAATAAAACCGCCTTTTGCGGTACAATTCCAAAAAAATTACGAAGATTTTTTATATCATAGTCTTCCAGCCTTACACCATCCAAACGTATTTCCCCTTTGGTCACATCATAAAAACGGGGAAATAAATTCACAAGGGTTGATTTTCCAGAACCGGTTCCACCAATGATCCCCACCGTTTCCCCTCTCATCACATCCAGGCTAATATCCTCCAGAGAATATTCCTTGGAATTTGGATATGCAAAAGAAACCTTATTTAAGGATAATATCGGTAGCTTGGAATCCTCTCCTAACTGTATTTTTGTAACTTTTCCTTCCTCGATGGTGTTTTTCATATCAAAGATTTGATTAATCCTAGTTGCCGAAGCACCTGCTTTTGTAAATATAACAACTAGATTGGCAACTACCACTAAGGCAAGGGAGATTTGGGTCATGTAATTAACAAATGCAATAACCTCTCCCTGGGAAAGACTACCCAGATTTACTTGAATACCGCCAAACCAGATAATTGCCAGAATTGCAGCATTCATGATTAATGAGGTTGCTGGATTTAATAAAGCAGAGATTTTACCTACTTGGATTGCAATATCGGATACCTCTTCATTGGCAGCATTAAAACGCTCCTCTTCCTTTTTTTGATTGGAAAAGGCTCGTATCACCCTGACTCCAGTAAGTCCCTCTCTGGTAATTCTGGAAACCTTATCTAAGGTTTTTTGACGAACTCTATAAAATGGCACCGATTTTTTCATAACTACAAATAGTACCAAGGAAACCAAAGGTGCCACAATGAGAAAAATCAAAGATAATTTTAAATCAAGAATCATGGCCATAACCGTAGCACCAATTACTAAAAATGGGGCTCTGACTACCAGACGAATCAGCATGGCAACTGCCAATTGCATCTGATTAATATCATTGGTTATAATGGTAATCAATGAATTTGTTCCAATTTGATCTAACTCCTTGTGGGACAATTGATTGATATGTTCAAAGATATCATCTCTAACCATGGTTCCAAATCCTTGAGAAGCTCTTGCGGCACAGTATTGACAAATTAGCGCAAAAATAAGACCTGATATCCCCAAGAGTACAAGGATTGCTCCCCTTTGTAGGATATAAGATCTATCTTGATTCTTGATTCCCATATCTATGATGGAAGCCATAACCAATGGAACAATCAATTCAAAAATGGCTTCTAATAATTTAAAAAAGGGTCCTACCGTAACCTCTATTTTAAAATGCTTTAAATATCTTGCCAGTGATTTCATATTTCTCCTTTCCGTCCTTATCTTTTCTGATCTAAAGTATTCTTGTTCAACTTGGCCTGCTAGGACCTTATTCAAAGAATTCTTTGGTATTATATCAATCCGCCAAGATGAAGCTACTATTATTTTTACTCTACATATGTAGTCTTGTAATGCTCTTAGCTTATCTTCATTTTAATAATCCAATCTCACATCAAGACTTATAGTTTCCCAGATAACCCCTTTTGACACAAAAAACGAAATCCTTTGGCGAAAGCTTCGTCTTCCGCAATCGTTCTTTTTTTCATATGTCCACCTACCTTTTTTCCTGCTCTCCTATTCTTCTTGGCTATGTGTCGTTGCATTAACATTAGATCAATATTCTGATTGGTAAATATTTTACCACTGGGGTGAATCGCGTATGCCTCTATTCCTAAGGCCATAGCAGCTACACCGTAGTCCTGGGTAACTACAATATCCCCTCGGTTGGTTCGATTAATTAAGGCAAAGTCAACCGCATCAGGGGCTTTACTGACTAAGATCACCTCACTATATGATGAGCTTAACATATGGCTTGTATCAATAAACATAAGTACTGGGAGATTGTACTCCTTGGCAATTTCCTCAATAATATTTTTTACTGGACATGCATCTGCATCCACTAAGATTTTCATATACAAATCTCCCAACTTATTTATTTTAATTCTTTTATTTTTCCTATCATAGATAATAACTTATCTTATAAAGTTTGGATTTGTCAAATTCAAATATGAATTATCTTATCTCATCGTAATAGCCATCCCAGCCTATGAACTATCTCTTCCTATCATCATATCTGCATATAAATCATATCATTCTATAAATCATCGTTACCCATGGATTATTTTTGTCTATAAATCAAATCACCCTATGAATTATCTCAGCCCCTATTAATTGTTATGATAAAATGCTTTAGATATTACCAAGGAAAGGTTGGCTATATATTTCAGTATATACCAATTTACCCCCAATTCTTTCTGATTTCATCAAACTGATTTTTGCAACCTCCATTTGCCTTGCTGGTAATTGTTCATTCACTTCACTTATATGGAAATCCCTTTTTACTTCAACTTTTCTTCCCAAGGTCAAATGGGGTTTATATTCTCTATCTTCCATTGGAAAACCTCTATGCTTCAACTGCTTAACTAATTCCTTCTGCAAGGTCCATAGATTTTCTTCCTTAAGCACCCCAAGCCAATAGATATCTCCTTCCCTGCGGGCAAATCGACCGATTTTTCCCGTGGTAAGAAGAAATGGTTTTATACCAGTGTTTTCTACGGAATGTTTCATGGCTTCCTCCAAAAGAGGAAGATCCTTTTTATCGGTTTCTCCGATAAAATTAAGGGTTAAATGTAGGTTGTTGCTTTCAGTAAAGTTTCCTCTGCTTGTATTTTCCCGAAACAAGTTGATTATTTCTAGTAAATAATCTTTTATATCTTCCTTTAAATTGATTGCAATAAATAATCTCATGAATAACACTCCTATGGTTAGATTACATGACCAAATCATCTCCTCTGTAATCTAACAAATATACAAAAATTACACATTTCGATTATATATCATATCCAAATGTAATACAATATAATAAGGAATGGTTTAAATCATTCTTGCTTAATCATTATACAATGGTAGAATAATATAGTGGATTATATAGGTACATAGCCGATCCTGTAATATTTACCAGAATATTACCAAGGAATCTATTGTACTATATTTTCATACTAGAACCTTCATGATAAAATTTAGACAGGAGAAGCTTATGGACAAAAGATCAACAAACAAAGCCGGCAAATCCGGTATCATACTAGTTCTTACAGTAATAGCTTTATGGATTGGACAAAGGTTTTCATTTTCAGAGGATCCAACGATTATTAATAATCCCCCTCCCCAAGGTGTCATAAAGGTTCATTTTATTGATGTCGGACAGGGTGATTCCATATTAATCGAGAATGGCGAAGCAGCCATGTTAATTGACGCAGGTGAAAATAGCCAAGGAGAAGTTGTAGTAAATTACATAAATTCCTTAGACATTGAAGATTTAGATTATGTGATAGGAACCCATCCTCATAGCGATCATATCGGAGGATTAGATGATGTTATCTTACAAGTACCGGTTGAAAAAATTATTTTTCCCGATGTCGTACATACAACAAAAACCTTTGAAGACGTACTAGACGCTATCGAAAGCAAAAATTTAAAAATTACAAAGGCCATTCCCGGTGATGAATACACTTTGGGAGAAGCGGAATTTACCATAGTTGCACCAAACTCTATCAAATATGACGAGCTAAATAATTATAGTGTGGGGATACATCTGCAATTCGGAGACTCCTCCTTTCTTTTTATAGGAGATGCCGAGGAGCTTTCAGAAGAAGAAATCTTAGAAGCAGGTCATGATATATCCGCAGACGTTTTTAAATTATCCCACCATGGTTCCTCTACCAGTAATAGCTCCAAATTTTTAGATCAAGTAAATCCAACCTATGCAGTTATCACTGTTGGAGAAGGTAATTCATATGGTCATCCTCATTCAATCACCATGCAGGCTATGCAGGATCGCAACATAAAGGTGTATCGTACTGATAAACAAGGAACGATCGTATTTACTAGTGATGGCAGTAATATTTCTGTAAATACAAAAGCATATTCCATAACGGAAGGTGATTTGGCAGGAAAAAATTAGAAAGGTGGTTCAAGAAATGAAAAAATTCATTGTGGACAGCTTTGACGCAAGAAACGCTGTTTGTGAAACAGAGCAAGGTACTATTGTTAATATTCCCAGGTCTAATCTACCTGAGGATGTGAAAGAAGGAGATTACATAATCCTTAATGCCGATGGTACCTATTCCAAAGATGAAGAAGGAACCAAAAAAAGAAAGAAACATATGAATAAAAAATTCAGAAAACTCTTTTCTTGAGGATATTTATTCTAGATTGAATTACCGAAAGCCAGAAAGAAGGCAAGCTTAGTAAGTGATAAGCTTGCCTTCTTTACTTTTCTATTATAAAATAAGAATACTAATTATTTATTCTATTTTTCTATCAAAACAAAATAATAGACCTTAAAAAACTTAATCGTTCTTAAAAGACTTAGTAAATCTTATAACACTTAATAAATCTAAATAAAGGAGCAATATTATGCAGGAAACGAATTTCATTTATCCAGAAGATAAAAAAGAATGCTACCGAATCATATACTCCCAATTAAAATCCTTACTAGAAAACGAAACCCATGTGATAGCAAATTTAAGCAATACTTCTGCCTTATTAAACATGGCACTCAAGGAGATTAACTGGGTAGGCTTTTATTTAGTTCATAAGGACGAATTACTCCTTGGTCCTTTCCAAGGTAAGCCTGCATGCGTCCATATCCCCTTCGGTAAGGGGGTTTGTGGCACTGCTGTTTCTGAGAATAGAACTATAGTGGTTCAAGACGTTCATCGTTTCCCAGGTCATATCGCCTGCGATAGTGCTTCCCGGTCAGAAATTGTCATTCCCATTCATGATAAAGATCGAATTGTTGGGGTACTTGATGTGGATAGTCCCATTCTTAATCGTTTTGATGAGACGGATCGTGCTGGTCTGGAGCAGGTCGTTGGGCTTTTGGAAGAAGCTTGTATCTGGAATTAATCTCATTTACAATTTTATCTAAGGTATCTTCTATTCCAAGACCTTCTGCATTAATAATAATATCAGCATATTGTTCATAAAGGGGGCAACGTTCCTCATAGAGGCTCTTCAGCGTTTGCCCCTTTTTTAGTACGACTCCTCTTTGTTTAATGTTTCCCAGCCGTCTTGTAATAGTTGTAAAACTTAAGCTTATATAAACAATGGTACCAATCTCTTTTAAGTGTTCCATCGCTTCCCTACCATATACAATACTTCCTCCAGTGGCAATCACGGTTTTTTCTGCTTGAATTTCTTGATTTACTTGATTTTCTATCTGCAAGAAACCCTCCACACCTTTTTTTGCTATGATATCTCTCAGCAACATCCCCGTTTGTTCCTGTATAAGTAGATCGGAATCCATGAATTTAAATCCCAATACCTTAGCAAGAATGACACCAATCGTACTTTTCCCTGCTCCCGGCATACCAATCAAAACAATATTTTTCATATATTTATCCCCTCTTTCGTACTAGCTTTCTTTATATTTTTCCTTTTTAGTATAGACCATCATGATTATAGTAACCAATATGGTGGAAGTAAAAATGAAGATTGCCATAATGAAATAAGAAATCCTTAGTCCGGCATAGTCTGCCAAGTATCCCCCCAGAATATTTCCCAATATGCTTCCGATTCCAGCCTGAATAATAGCCAGAATACTCTGTCCTTGGGACTGCTTACCCCATTTTACGTTTTTATTAATATAGATGACGCAACTATAATATACGGTCATATAGGTCACGCCCTGTAACGTCTGGGATAATAATATGATGGGTAGGGTACCACCGGTAACCATAATGGTACGTATTCCCATCATTATGCAAGAGGCAATCAATAACTTCATGGAGCCTAACTTTTTTAATAATTTATTAGCAAAAAATAAGACAGGAACCTCACTTAAAGCAGAAATACAATTCAAAAGCCCAATGGTTCCCTGTCCATATCCCAAATTTAGTAAATATACACTGGTAAAACCACCATAAAAACTTAGTCCTACCTGACAAATGAAAGCAAAGGCTAATACAAATATCACCTGATTGGAAATAAGAATACTAAGAATACCTTTCTCATATTCCTTATCATTTCTTTCGCCTCCCTGTCTTATCACTTAATTTTGCCCATAAAGGTTGTATGATAATTGCAATTACAGGACCAATGGTAAGTAAAATTCCTAACAACCTGAATCATGGTATTCCACCAGCTTATCTAGATATCACTATTCGAGATTGTATCATTAATTTTATGAAATATCTACTAATCTTTCTTAAAATTTGTCTTCCTTTTAGGATTGCATTATTTTACATTATTCTGTAAAATAATGTTATGTGTAAACCTACCTACAACTATTTAATTCACTAATGATTAAACTAAGAATATACGGAGGAAACATTATGGCATTTCGTATTCGATTGAACAAAAGTAAAACAATCTCTTTTCGAATTAATCCCTTGAAATCCGGAACACAATTTGCCCTGACTTTGCCCGGTATAACAATTACACTTACTTTAAAATCAAAAGGGACGGGAACGAAAAAGAATCTTCCTCAGTCTTCTGGTCAAATCAAAAATAGTCAGAAATTAATAAGCATAAGACCCGCTGCTTTTCCCCTAGAGGAGGAAGGAAGCCTGCTAAGAAAAATATCTTCAAGAATCCGTCTAAACCGTCTATCTTCATGGCTATCTAGCACTCTGATCCTAGCAGGATTGGTCTTTTTTATAGACAAGTGTTTTTTACCAATCCCCTTATTCGTAATCTTAAGTCTCGCTTCCCTAGGAATCATCGGTGTTTTAGTAAAATCCTATATCCATACTCTTGGTAAAATACCGATAGAGAACATAAGTGAAACAGTAATTCAAAAACACCTAGAGAGAATTTACCCTTGGAAAGAACTAAGGAAAGCGGATCGTTTGTGGCAGATTGTAGAAATTTCAGAATTAGAGGATGGGAAAGAAAATGGAGGATACCTTTTTTTATATGAAAGAAAGTTAATCACTGTGAAGGAAAAACTTCCTTTTTATTTGAAAACCGATATAGACCTACTACAAATTCGTTTAGCCGAGGCAACCCTACTACTTTTACCGGATTTTCTATTACTTGTTCACAAAGATAAGGTTGGAGCCATTCCATATAGGGATCTTAGCCTGACCGTTGATAAAGTCTCCTACCCTGAGCCTGAGGAGATAGCAAGGGATAGTAGAATTCAAAAGAAAACA
This sequence comes from Clostridiales bacterium, assembly GCA_012839085.1. Lineage (GTDB taxonomy): Bacteria > Bacillota > Clostridia > Lachnospirales > Lachnospiraceae > Mobilitalea. Next base: position 5,627 of record DUNZ01000122.1, on the reverse strand, counting down.
TACAAATATGTTAATAACGATGGTAGTCCTGATAGGCGATACAAAAATAACATCCAGCTAACGGTTTGCGAATACGGGTCTATCACCCTAAAATCCACCACCGGTCTGGATGTATTGATACACTGTTCCAATATCGATATGGTTGAAAATATAAAGGATTACTCTATAAAATGGTCTAATACATAGGCAACCCCATCCCGATCATTGGAATAAGTAATATAATCAGCAACTTCTTTTACAGCACTGGGTGCGTTCTCCATGGCCACACCCAAACCTGCATATTGTAACATGGAAAGATCGTTTAGACCATCTCCGATTGCTATCATTTCCTCTTTTGAGATATGATAATGTTCACCTAATTTCTCCATGGCAAGTCCCTTGGAAGCCTTGCTATGGAAAAATTCCAGGAAAATAGGCCTGGAGGTACATGCAGTCACACTGTCTTTCAAGTTGGGGTTTATATCCTTTAGATATTGATCAATCTTTACTTCATCATCAAACCATAAAATCTTTGTTATGCCCTTGTGAAACAAGATTTCTCGGTCATCAATCAAGATTGGCTCGACCTGGGAAATCTTTTTATATTCATTCACCCTTTGGTTCATTTTATTTACATATAGTTTATTGTTAGACCATACCATCATGGTTGTATTGTATTGGTAGCCCAGATCCATAATCTGTCTGGCATCATCATCTTCCAAGCTTTTTTCAAAGAGAATTTCCATAGATCTTCCCTCAATGATCATGGCACCATTATAAGTGATACAGGGCATCTCAAGACCTAGACTATCATACACTAATTTTACTCCCTGTACTGGTCTGCCTGAAGAAAGTACTAAGATAATCCCCTTTTCTACAGATCTTTTTATGGCTTCTATGTTTTTATCGCTTAATTGTGATTTACTGTTTAACAAAGTACCGTCAATATCTACTGCTACTAATTTATACTTCATAATATCTCATGCCTTCCTAAATTTACTGTACAATCTTTAAGCTACTACCCTCCACTGTCTTTTCAATCATAATCTTCTTATCAATCCTCTCCTTTAATTCACCCACATGGGATATAATTCCTACCAAGCGATTTCCTGTGGTAAGGGAATGTAAGGTGTCAATTGCATGTTCCAGGGAATCACTATCTAAGGAACCAAAGCCTTCGTCAACAAACATGGTATCCATTTCAATTCCACCGGCAAAACTTTGAATGACATCGGATAGGCCTAGGGCAAGGGAAAGAGCCGCCTTAAAGGATTCGCCTCCAGAGAGGGACTTAATGGATCTAGCCTTTCCTGTGTAAAAGTCCATAACTTCCAGTTCCAACCCAGCCATACTTCGAAGATTAGAGGCTTCTTCTTTACGCTGTAGAATATATTGGTGATTGGACATTTTATAAAATCTCTTATTGGCCTCATGAATCACTTTTTCAAAATAAAATGCTTGCACATATTGCTCGAAGGCTATTTTTGTCTTACCCACCAGTTCACCATTGGCGGTCTTGGATAATTCACTGATGGTCATAAATTCTTGACGAGTCTTCTCTTGGAGCCTATTCTGCTCCCCAATCTTTCCATAAATATCCGAATTGGTTTGTAAACGTAAATATATCTGTCTCGTCTCTTCCGTGCATTTCTCCATCCTCTGATTTAACTGCTTTTGTTCTAAAATTATTCGGTTCAGGTCTTTCATTGACTGACCCTTGGTTTCTTCTTTTAAATTTTCAATACGATTCTCCAGATTTTCTTTTCTACGCTGGTAGGCTTCTATGTCAGTTCTAAGGGCTTCTAATTCTTCTTCTTTCATAAGTACTGCTAGATATTTATCTTCATTGGGAGTCCCTTTCTCTTCAAAGCCACAAGTTTTAAGGGAATCCATATAACCCTCACTGGCTTTTTTAAGCTCTATAACTTTATTGGCATACTTCCTTATATTCTCCTCTAAAACGGCCTTGGTACTGCTAAGGTTTACTTCACACTGATGTAGGGCTCTTTCTGCTAAAGACAGTTCCGATTTTAATTGTTCCCATTCCTCTAGCAATTTACTTAATGCTGCTTCCGCCTCCATTTTAGTTGGATATGTTAAATCATTCATTAAAGTGCCTAGGGTACCGAATATTTCGCTTAATTCCATGGAACACTTAGAGAGTTCATCCTTTTTCAAAGATAACGCTTGGTCAATCCCCCGAAATTCTTCTTGGATTTGAAGCAATCGATCCGAGTATTCTTTCTTGGATTTGGTATCTTGTAGTAATTGCTTACGCTTTTCTTCCAATTCTCCTTTATAAAGTCTGATCTCTTGTAACTGATTTTGGGTCTGAATTGAAATCCAATCCATAGGGCTATGTTCCAATAATTCATTATTCAAGATCCCTCTATGATCTTTCTTACTTTCCTCCATGGTAAGAGCTACTTCACTTTCTCCTTCTAAGATTAACATAGCATTCTCCATCAGGGAAGCCTCTAACAATTTTAATCTGGTATTTTGCTTCTCGCTCTTACTTGCTGCAGACAGCATTTCCCTATGAGCCTCTTCCGCCTTTTCCTTTAGTTTTTTAATCTCATCCCCATTCGGAGCCCCTTCTGTTAAGACCGCTTTTTGTGGATGTTTGGTCGATCCACATACTGGACAAGGACAACCTTCCTGCAGATTTGATGCCATAATCCCAGCCTGTTCTTTTAAAAATAAGGCTTCCTTCTCCATATATTCATGATTACATTGACGGTAAATGCTTTCTGCCACTTTCAACTCTTCCTGTAGTATTAGTAAATCATCTTTTTCCTCATTCCATCTCTGGATATCTTTTACCATCTTTTCTATTTGAAGAATCGTATGATTTAGGCTTTCCACCTGATTTTCACATAGCAGGAGTTCTTTATCACATTCCCCAAAGCTTTCGATTTCTTTCTGAAGATCAATCTGCTCCTTTGTTAATTGTTGTTTTTTATCTTCCATTTCAGCAATCGCTTTTTCCATTTGCTGCTTTCTCTTTTGTAATTGACTTCTAAGAGCAATCTTTGCATCTATGATTTCATAGCGCTTGATCTCTTCTTCTTGCCGATTGATTTCCTTCCCCAAGGCCTCAATTCTAGGCTCATACTCTTTTTTCTCTGATAACTTAGCAGATAGGATTTTATATTCTTCCTCTAAAAGCTTCTTATCTGTTTTACCCTTTTCAATATCCTTAGTAATATCACTTACTTCCTTGTTTATCCTAAGATAATTCTCCTGCACAGGTTTAACGATATGTAAGGCTTTCTCTGCTAATTGATAGCGATTTTTTTCTTGATTTATCTCCTCCTGCCTTTGAAGTATCTGCCCATATTCCTTTTCAGCCTCATGCAAATCTGCAATCATCTTATTCAACTGTTCCGCTTTCGCATACTCCATAGCCTTGGCTTCGACTTTTTCTTTTAATTCATTAATTTCTTCTTCTCTTTCCAGGTATGCCTTTTGATCCCAGCTAATCTCTGAGGATAAAAGCTCCATCAACCTTTCAACCTGATTGATATCCATGGATTTTTTCCATTCTTCAAAGAATGTTTTGTGAATACTTTCCTCATTACATATAATCCCACTTAAATATTGACAGATTCTTTTATCAATATCATCGCATTGATACTTTAATTTATTTGCCATGTCCCTTAGCTTTTTTTGTATGGACTCATAAATTTGTGTATTAAATACCTTTCGAAAAATCACTGCTCTCTTATCACTTCCTGCTGTAAGCAATTGTAGGAACTCTCCTTGTGCAATCATGGCAATTTGCTTATATTGCTTCCAGTCAATTCCTAAAAGTTCAGTAATTGTTTCCGTGACCTGATTATATCCTGTAATGACTCTCCCATCTGGCATGATTAAATTTGCTTCTGCCTTTTCCTCCGTAGTACCGGAACCTCGTTTCTTATTTCTACGATAACTGGGATTGCGATAAAGCCGATATTCTTTATTACGATGTTGAAAAACTAGCTCTACATAGGTTTTTTCATCATCCCCCGCATAATCACTTCGAAAGGATTCTGGTGAACGATTTTCACCACTGGCATTACCAAAAAGAGCAAAGGAAATGGCATCAAAGATGGTTGTTTTCCCTGCACCTGTATCCCCATTGATTAAAAATATTCCACTAGACCCCAGATCGGAAAAAGGCACTTCCGTAACACCACGGAATGGTCCAAAAGCACTCATCACTAGTTTCACTGGCTTCATTTTATTCACCCACCATTTCTTCAAACATCTGGTACATAATTGATTTTTGCTTTTCATTCATTGGCTTGTGGTTTTGATTCTGAAAAAATTCTTCAAAAAGTTCTATGGAACTTTTTTTCTCTATATCAGCCGCTGCCCTACTAGAAATTGCATTCCACCCTGTTGTTCCATTTTCAAATTCAAGTCTCATAATATTGGGATAAATACTACGAAGTTTTCCAATGGCATCGTAGATTTCCTCTTCATCCGTTAAAATAGCCTGGATATAATCTTCTGTATTGGCCTTACTATAGACAGCAGGGTCAGTAAGGGCAGAGATTGGCCCCTTAATAATCCTCATATCTCGCTTGGGAACTAAAGGTATTAAAGAAATAGCAATATTTGATGAATCTCCTATTTCCACCAGGGTAACTGACTTTTTCTGTCTTGTCTCCGAAAAGGAATATTTTAAAGGAGATCCTGCATATCGTATGGTATCTCGTCCAATTTTCTGGGCACCATGTAGATGACCTAGGGCAACGTAATCAAAGTCCTGGAATACAGAAGCATCAATAGAGTCCAAGCCACCAATGGATATGGTCTCGGATTCACATTGCTCTGGCACGGTTTCTCCACTAATGATAAATTGATGTGCTACTAATATATTTCTTTGATTTCGATCGATTTCTTCATTGGCTAGAATGGCTTCTACCGCATCCTGATAGGATTCAATTTCAGGAAAATAACGTCTGGCCATAGCAGGTTTTATAAATGGCATCAGATAAATGTGGATAATCCCGTATTCATCTTCCATGCTCACCTTTTCCAACTTGCCTTCATAGGTGCCAGCAATATAAATATTATTTTCTCTCATGATTCTTCCCCCAAACCCAATTCTTTCAGAAGAATCATGGTTTCCGCTCACCATACAAATGGTTGTTTCTTTTCTATGTAACCGAGTTAAAAATCGGTCGAATAAGACGACACCCTCAATACTTGGAATCCCTTTATCATATATATCACCAGCAATCAAAACCACTTGGGGTTTATGCTGATCCACAATCTTTAAAATCTCATCCAGAATATATTCTTGATCCTCAATCATGGAAAATTCATTGACTCTTTTTCCGATATGTAAATCAGAGATATGTAAGAATTTCATTATTCCACTTATATGATGTATGAAAGATCAAATACACCATATTCTCCTTTCTTTACCACTTTACTATAACAATCGCAACGTATCTTAACTACTTATTATAGGCTTTTCCTATCGATCCACTAAGCTATTCTAATTGTCCATAGGAAGCAATATTAAAACATTAGCAATTATATCATATTCTAATCTACAAAAAAAGTAAATGACTTGATAAAATCAGGGGATCAAGAAGGAAATATTACAAAATCCTGATTTTATCAAGTCATATTTTATTTAGTATTTAACT
>DUNZ01000121.1 GCA_012839085.1 Clostridiales bacterium | reverse complement strand
GATATTATATTAAATAAAATTTGGGTTAGGGTATATTATGTTACGTAAGATAGAAGAATATATGAAACAAAATCATATCTTGTCTAAGGGAGACAGAATAGTACTAGGGGTATCCGGTGGTGCAGATTCTGTCTGTCTTTTGCATGTCTTATATCGCTTAGCCCCTGAGTATGGCTTGCATTTGATTGTAGTCCATATTAATCATGGTATTCGTGGCGAAGAAGCAGATCGGGATGAGGCTTTTGTTCGTGAAATCTGCAATCAATGGAAGCTTGAATTTAGGAGCTTTCACTTTGATGTCATTGAAATTGCCAAAAAAGAACGGTTGTCAGAAGAGGAAGCTGGCAGAAACATAAGATATCAAACGTTCATAAAAGTTTGTAAGGATGAAAAGTGTAATAAAATAGCCATTGCGCATAATAAAGATGATAATGCCGAAACTATATTATTTCATTTGTTCCGAGGCAGCGGTATCAAAGGTTTGACGGGCATTGATTCGAACCGCTTAATAGAAGCTAAGTTCGGGGAAATCACTTTGATACGGCCGCTTTTATGTGTGAAAAGAAATGAAATTGAGGATTATCTTGATAAAAATAAACTAGTCTATCAAATTGATAAGACGAATCTGACCTTGGATTATAGCCGTAATAAAATTCGTAACAAGGTGCTTTCCTATGTTACTCAGGAGATTAATGCAAATGCAGTGGAACATATAGATCATGCAGCATCTCAATTAAAGGAAATCAATGCTTTCCTGGAAAAGTGCATTGGGGATCGTTATAAAGCCTTGGTTAGGACAGAAGAAGCCAGCTATCTTATTAATGTGGATAATTTAATCCAGGAAGATATCGTAATTCAAAAGGGTATTATCTATGGTATTCTTGAAAGATTGGCTAGGAGTCGAAAAGATCTGGAAGCGAAACATGTACAAGAGGTATTAAACTTATTGGAAAAGCAAGTGGGACGACGGATCGAACTGCCTTATCAAATTGTAGCAGAGCGGCAATATAAGGATATTATATTTTATAAGCAGCCAAATCGGTCGGTAGAGGGGGCTTTTTTATATGAAAAAATGGAACCCATGGTTATTAATATCCCGGGAAGGCAAGTTATCAGAGAATATCAGAAGATTTTAGATGTTGAGATTATAGAAAATAAGAAAAATGAACCTATTCCGAAAAGTAGTTGTATTAAATGGTTTGACTATGATAAAATAGAGAATACTGTTGTGGTACGTAACAGAAGTGAAGGAGATTATATCCAAATAGACCGTTTGGGTGGGAGAAAAAAAATAAAAGATTTCTTTATTGATATTAAACTCCCAAGAAAAGATCGGGATAAGCAAATTCTAATAGCCGATGGGAACCATATTATGTGGATACCTGGTAAAGCTGATCGTATCAGTGAAGGATATAAAGTAAGTAATGATACGAAAAAAATACTATTGATGAAATTGATCGATATGGAGGATTAGAAGAATGGCAGCGAATGTAAAAGTTATGATTTCAGAAGAAAGAGTAAATCAAAGAATTAAAGAATTAGCAGAGCAGATCAGTAAGGATTATGAAGGAAAATCGGTACATCTAATTTGCATTTTAAAGGGCAGTGTATTTTTTAGCTGTGACTTAGCAAAAAGGATTACGGTTCCGGTAACTCTTGACTTTATGTCTGTTTCTAGTTATGGGAATGAGAAAGTTAGCTCAGGAAGGGTTAGAATACTGAAGGATTTAGATGAGTCAATTCAAGGAAAGAACGTCTTAATCGTAGAAGACATTATAGATTCCGGAAGAACCCTATCCTATCTGATGGATCTATTAAGTACACGGTCACCAGAAAGTATTGAGATATGTACCTTGCTAGATAAGCCAGAGCGTAGGGTAACGGATGTTAAAGTAAAATATGTAGGCTTTGAGATACCAGATGAATTTGTAGTAGGTTATGGCCTAGATCATGAACAATATTTGCGGAATTTACCATATGTTGGTGTAGTAGAATAAGAATATCACATATAGGTTAATAATAGATTAATCCAATTAAAGGAGGTCGTTCAGTGAGAAAACATATGAAAGGGTATGGCTTTTATCTGGTCATCATATTCATTCTTTTTGCGACAATATATTTGTCCAATCGAATTGAATTTCCCAATCCCGATGCCTATTCATTTCAGAAATTTAGGGAAGATTTAAGGGATGACGAGATAAGGTTAATTCACATATATACAACTTCAGATGTCCCCATAGGAGAGGTAAAGGCTACTTTAAAAAATGGAAGTACGGAAAGCTTTGTCATAGACGACGTTGGAACTGTTACAGAAATCGCGGATCAATATGATATCGAATATTTCTTTCATAAACCATCAAAGCCTAGTGTTTTCCTAACTACCATACTACCTTATGTCCTAGTCTTTATCGTTATCGTTATATTATTTTCCTTTATTACCAACCAAGCTTCTGTTGGGGGTGGTAATAATAAGGTCATGAATTTCGGAAAAAGCCGGGCTAAAATGACTACGGAGGAGAATAAGACAACAACATTCAAAAACGTAGCTGGATTAGATGAAGAAAAAGATGAGTTAAAGGAAATTGTAGATTTCCTAAAAACACCTAAAAAATATATTCAGGTAGGAGCCAGAATACCCAAAGGGGTATTACTCGTAGGTCCTCCAGGTACCGGTAAAACCTTATTGGCAAAAGCGGTTGCCGGAGAAGCGGGAGTTCCTTTCTTTTCAATCTCCGGGTCTGATTTTGTGGAAATGTTTGTTGGTGTTGGTGCATCGAGAGTAAGGGATCTCTTTGAAGAAGCGAAAAAGAATTCCCCATGCATTGTCTTTATAGACGAAATTGATGCGGTTGCAAGGCGCCGTGGAACTGGTATGGGTGGTGGTCATGATGAGAGAGAACAGACCCTGAACCAGTTATTAGTAGAGATGGATGGTTTTGGTGTCAACGAGGGCATCATTGTCATGGCTGCTACAAACCGTGTTGATATCTTAGATCCTGCTATTTTGCGTCCTGGACGATTTGATCGTAAGGTTATGGTTGGACGACCGGATGTGAAGGGAAGGGAAGAAATACTGCAGGTTCATGCAAAAGGCAAACCTTTAGCTGATGATGTGGATTTAAAACAAATTGCTCAGACAACAGCAGGCTTTACTGGAGCAGATTTAGAAAATCTACTAAATGAAGCAGCAATTGGAGCGGCTAGAGATAACAGAACATTTTTAAACAGTGAAGATATTAAAAAAGCCTTTATCAAAGTAGGAATCGGAACGGAGAAGAAGAGCAAGGTAATTACGGAAAAGGAAAAGTGGATTACAGCTTATCATGAATCCGGCCATGCATTATTATTCCACCTGCTTCCAGATGTGGGTCCGGTCTATACGGTTTCCATTATTCCTACAGGTACTGGGGCAGCCGGATTCACCATGCCTCTTCCAGAAAAGGATGAGATGTTCCATACCAAGGGTCGTATGTTGCAGGAAATTATCGTGGACTTAGGTGGTAGAGCAGCTGAAGAATTAGTATTTGATGATGTAACTACCGGTGCATCTCAGGATATCAAAGTAGCAACCAAGATGGCTAGAGCTATGATCACTCGCTATGGTTTTTCTGATTTGGTTGGTATGGTTAATTATGAGAATGAAGATGATGAAGTCTTTATTGGAAGAGACTTAGCCCATACTAGAAGCTATAGTGAAAATGTGGCCAATAAAATCGATGAGGAAGTAAGAAGGATTATTGATACTTGCTATAAGGAAGCCAAAAGGATCTTGACAGAAAATCGTGAGATTTTAGAAAACTGTGCAAAACTTTTAATAGAAAAAGAAAGAATTGGAAGAGAAGAATTTGAAAACTTATTTCCGCCAGAATTAAGGTCTACAAAAGAAGAATTAGAAAAAGAAGAAGGTGTAGTTGTAGAAGAATAGAAGGCAAAATTCGTTATAAAGGAATAGTATATTGAATTCTATTCTATGGTTTAAGGATAAAAATTGTGCAAAATGACGAAAAAATGGATAAAAATTTGTAAAGTTTGTGCAGACTTAATTTTTGAATCATGTTATACTATCATTGTAAACCCCAATACATTATATAGTTTTTGCTACACCCCCATAAGTAACAAAAATACCTTCTCCAAAAAAAGGACAGTCCGAAACTGTCCTTTTTTGTATGGGTTAAAACAAGGATAATGTAAAGGAAAATTTAAAAATATAAATCATTTCTTATGTAAAGGAAGAACTTATCAATGTAGATTATGCCATAAGCATTTACCAGATATATTCGATTATAATCCGCTCAATATTAATATTAAGATAATTCTATTAACTTATTAACTATGTATTCAACCAAGGGCAAATAGAAAGGAAGTCGGAAGTCTGAAATGCTTTTGCGCAAGAATAACTTTCTTAAATATATCTTATTTTTTTTCATTGGCGGCTTTTTATATGGTTTAATAGAGATTATTTCTAGAGGCTATTCCCATATCTCTATGTTTTTAGCCGGTGGAATTTGCTTTATTTTAATTGGACTAATAAACGAAGTGGTTTCATGGAAGATGTCATTGATTAGCCAAATGGTGGTTTCTGCAGGAATCATAACCATAGTAGAATTGGTTTTTGGTCTCATCGTTAATGTATGGCTTGGTCTAAATGTATGGGATTACTCATCAAAGCCATATAATTTTATGGGACAAATCTGTCTTTTATACACTGGTTATTGGTTCCTGCTATCCCCACTTGCTATAATTTTGGACGACTATTTAAGATATTTTTTACTTAAGGAAGAAAAGCCAAGGTATAAAATATTTTAAGTAAATTAATCTAAGGTATAAGGTACTAAAACACAATATTTATCCAGTAAGTCAATTGGATGATAGGAGAGTTTTGATTTTCTTAAACCTTCATCACCTACATCTTCTTCACGGTTAATATATTTGACATCAGGATATTTTTCAAGAATATGGGATGCAAATTCTCTTACAATCATTTGATAAGCACCATGGTAATCTCTGTTTGCTTTTTCAATATGACAATAAAGGGTATCGTTTACTACTTCACCTACCGACATAGCAACAATATCTCCATCCACTTCGATAAAAGCACCGGGCAATTCAAATTTGTTAATCAGTGGCATTAATTCTAAAGTTCGCTTTAGTTCCTCTTGGGCTAGGCTTTCTTCTTTTCCATGATACTGTTGAAAATCCCGTAAAAATTCAATTACCCGATCTAGATTCTCATCGGTGATCCGATGGAAGGAATAATCAGGATAAAGTTTTTTAAATTTATTAATATGATTTCTCTGGCCACTATAACGTCTACCTGCCATATAAGCTAAATCTTCGGCATTATATAGGTAATCTGCCCAGTCGCGGCTCGGAGCCCCGGGAATCGTTCCCTGATAATTATCTAGTAAAATCGGTAAAGCTACTTTGGGAACTGTGCAAAACCATAGGGGTACTCCATTTTCTTTACAATATGCTTTTAAAGCTTCCATAGCCTTGTCCAAGGAACCATTTCCGATAGGGATTGTAAAGGAAGTACGATTAAGAAAATTAACTCTATATAAAAGCATCCCTTCATAAATGGCAAAGTGTGTGTGATAGAAGTCTCTCCACATGTACATAGCGCCAATGGTATAGTCACAAGTTCTGCTTGTTTT
>DUNZ01000120.1 GCA_012839085.1 Clostridiales bacterium | reverse complement strand
GAAGATAAAGGTCCCCACTAAGTTGATGCCGAGGTCTTAAGCCGTGGGATACTTAAGTTCGACAGCTGCCACTAGGCAGCGTACGCTAAATTATCGTCTGCGTTTATATTTAATTCTAAGTTGGTGACGCAGTCCTAGTCTGCGAATGGCTTCCACAATTTCTAAACCCCCGTCGAAACCAGTACAACCCCGTTAAGGTAAGTTTATATTTACGAAATCCTAACTTTAGCAATCCCTTTTGAATTGGAATTTGCTTTTGCAGTTCCGTAAATAATCTGGCTCACAGACGCATAATAAAGCTTAATATATTTTTAACCTATTGTCAAGTGATCCGCTATGGAAATAATTATAAATTTATACCAAATTAACTTAAATTTTGCATTTTGTAATTTTATTTTAGTTGTATTCTATATTGTATTTATAAAATTACATATATAAATTCCATCTTGCTAATTGTATATACTATATTTATCAAGCATTTTACAGGTATCAAAATAACGGATACTAGAAACCATAAAGTTTTTTTATATAATAAAAGGTAAATTATCCATAGGACTGTTTCCAACAAAGGAATCAATAAATAATATAAACTAAAACTAAAACCATCTACCTAACCCCTGGGATTAGCTAGGCTACGATTGTCTTACTTTTAAAACAATCAAAAAGAAGGACTCACACAGAATCCTTCCTTCCAATAATTTATTTCTTTATATCACACATTACTTTTCACTGGCGCAGGATCTTTACTACTAGTTACACCCTTGACATAAAAACTAGTATAAGTTTTTCACTTTAAATTCCTTTTCTGCTTCTCTACGTTGATCCTTTTTTGCTATTTCCTGTCGCTTATCGTACAATTTCTTACCTCTTGCAAGTCCAATTTCTAGTTTGACAAGCCCTCTTTTAAAATAAACGGATAAGGGAACAAGGGTATAACCCTTTTGTACCAATTGTCCTGCAATTTTATTAATCTGATGCTTGTGTAATAATAGCTTACGGACTCTTAAAGGATCTTTGTTGAATATATTTCCTTTCTCATAGGGGCTGATATGCATATTATAAATGAATACCTCTCCATTTTCTACTCGGAGAAAGGATTCCTTTACACTACATTTGCCCATCCGTAAGGATTTTACTTCTGTACCATGCAATGCTATGCCTGCCTCATACTTATCCTCGATGAAATAATCATAATAAGCCTTTTTGTTATTGGCAATTAACTTGATATTTTCCCCCACTTATTCTTCTACCTCCACAAGAGCAAAATCTATGGTACGAAGGAGTTTGTCTGCTTGAATAACTTCTACCTTGATCTTTTGCCCTAATTTATATATTTTTTTGGTGTGTTCTCCCACCATTTGATATCTCTCTTCATCATAAAAATAGTAATCGTCATCCATCTCTGTAACTCGAATCATACCCTCCACAGTGTTGGGAAGTTCCACATACATACCCCATGAAGTTATTCCAGAGATTACACCTTCGAAGATTTCACCGATATGATCCATCATATACTCAACCTTCTTCATTTTTTCCACTTCACGTTCTGCTTCATCTGCTCTACGCTCCGTCTTACTAGAATGATTCGCTACTTCATGAAGAATTTTTTCATAGTGCTTTATTCTGTTCTCACCAAGTTTTCCAGTAAGATTTTCTTTGATAATCCTGTGAATCTGTAAATCTGGATAACGGCGAATTGGAGATGTAAAATGACAATAGTATTTGGCTGATAAACCAAAATGTCCAGTATTTACTACCGTATATTTTGCCTGTTTCATGGATCTTAAGGTCAACCTACTAATTAAAGCCTCCTCAGGAGTATCCTCTATCTTTACAAGCAATTTTTGCAGTTCCTTGGGATGAATATCTTCGTTCCCAATTTTTATACTATAACCAAAGTTATGAATAAAAATTGCAAGTTTCTTTATTTTCTCATCATCTGGAGTTTCATGGGTTCGATAAAGGAATGGTAGCTCCTGCCAATAAAAACTCTCTGCAATTGTCTCATTAGCAATCAACATGAATTCTTCTATAATCTTTGTAGCCTTATTTCTCTCATAGGGTCTAATCTCTATGGGCTTACCTCTAGGATCCACAATAATTTTGCTTTCAGGAAAATCAAAATTAATAGCACCTCTTTTATGTCTTCGAGCCTTCAATATTTCTGCCAATTCCTGCATTAATTCAAACATGGGTACAAATTCTTTGTATTCATTCATGACCTCTTGGTCATGATCTTCAACAATTTTAGCTACATTGGTATAGGTCATCCGACGATCAGAGCGGATTACGGTTTCTGTTATTTTATGGCCGATTACATTTCCTTTTGCATCAATATCCATGATACAGCTAAGAGCCAAGCGATCTACCCCCGGATTCAGAGAGCAAATACCATTGGAAAGTTTATGGGGAAGCATGGGTATTACCCGATCCACCAAATACACGCTAGTTCCTCGATTTAAGGCAGACTTATCCAAAGGAGATCCTTCCTTAACATAATGGGTTACATCCGCTATATGAACGCCTAGACGGTAAATATCACCTTCTTTTGATATGGTGATGGCATCATCCAAATCCTTTGCATCTTCGCCATCAATGGTAACCGTCATCCATTCTCGAAGATCTAATCGATTTTTAAAATCCTTGGGATTAACCTCCTCAGGGATATCATTGAGTTGTAATTTTACCTCTTGAGAAAAATCCACTGGTAAATCATAGGCTCGAACAACCGACATAATATCGACCCCAGGGTCATTGACATGACCAAGGATTTCAATGACTTTACCTTCTGGATTCTGTGTTCCACTGCCGAAGTTGGTTATCTTTGCAACCACCTTATGGCCGGATACTGCTCCCATAGAAGAATCCTTAGGAATAAAAATATCTTTAGCAAACTTTTGGTTATCTGGGACAACAAAGCCAAAATTCTTACTTTTTTGAAACGTACCAACAATTTCATTTTTACCTCGTTCGATTATTTGAACTACGGTACCCTCTTTCCTTCTTCCCGTTTGCTCTTCTTTGATCATAATCATTACCTTGTCACCATGCAAAGCGCCCATGGTAGCAGATTCATGAATATAGACATCCTCCTCATCGCCTTCTAGGATTACAAATCCAAAGCCTTTCTGGGTACCGGAAAAAACACCAATCTTTATATCATCACCAGGAGTACGATATCTTCCTTTTGAATCTAATATGATTTTTCCTTGGGATATCATTAGATCCAATATTTCTTTTAAATCATTTTTGGCTTCCTTGGGTACCTGTAAAATAGAAACGATATCCTTAAATCGCATTGGTTTATATTCTTCGCTTGAGAAAAACTCCTCTAGCATGCTTCTTTTTTCTTCCATTCGTTCTTTATTCTTCATATATCTCTCACACCTACTTTTCATACTTTAGTAAAACATTTGATAATATCCAGTAAAACCTACTAATATAAATATTCTACTATTTTCCAAGCTAGTTCTTTCTTAAGAAAAGCTAAGAGAATTTTCTTACTTTTAAAAAATTATCATTATTAGTATACCATATATTACTTATTTAAAACCACTACGGTTTTTATTCCTTGCATTTCCTGTGTTGCTATGGTCTTGAACTATTTGAAATCTTAAATTTTGATATGTACCAGGACTATGTAACTCAAATCAAATACCATTCTTGCAGCAAAAACCGGGTAATGAGGCATTTTATTATTTGAATTATGGTAATGAGGCAGATAATCATTTATATTATTTACTGGATATTGGCTAGTTAGTATATAAAGTAGATATAGAAAAAACACCCTGGATTCAGAGTGTTTTTACCATCATCATTCATTACCAATTTAAATTTAATACCACTGACAAAACAATGAACAATGCCGCTAAAATTTTGGTTGCATTCTCAAGCATACCTTCTTTGGAACGACCCTTGTTCTTACTCCAATAAGTATCAGATCCACCACCAGTAATTGCACCTGATAATCCTGTCGATTTTCCTTCTTGCTTTAACACAATAACGGATAGAACGATGCAAATCAGTACATATATGATTTGTATAAGAACTTTCAAAAATTCCACTGGTTACACCTCCTAAAACTATGCCTATTCTACCATACTATTACAATATTATCAACTTATTTTTTCCGTAATAAAGACTTACCTGTCATTTCTTCTGGTTTCACAAGTCCCATCATTTCAATTAAGGTAGGTACAATATCTGCCAAGCATCCACCTTCTGCTAAGGTATAGTCCTTATCATAATTTACTAGGATAAATGGAACATCATTGGTTGTATGGGCAGTAAATGGATCATTGGTTTCGTAATCAAGCAATTGCTCTGCATTACCATGATCCGCACAAATAAACATCTGTCCATCCACAGATAATAAGGCATCAAGGGCTTTTCCTACACATTCATCCACAACTTCAATAGCCTTAACTGCTGCATCCATGATTCCTGTATGACCAACCATGTCCGGATTAGCAAAATTAACAATGATGACATCGTACTTTTGAGATTTAATTGCATTCACTAAGTTATCTGCTACTTCATAAGCGCTCATTTCCGGCTGCAGATCATAGGTGGCAACTTTAGGAGAGTTAACCAAGATACGGTCTTCTCCCTCATTAGGCACTTCCACACCTGCATTAAAGAAAAATGTTACATGGGCATATTTTTCTGTTTCTGCCAGGCGCAACTGTGTCATATGATGTTTCGCTAAAAATTGTCCAAAGGTGTTATCAATGGAAACTTTATGGAAAGCTACTAACTTATTCGGAATTGTAATATCGTATTCAGAGAAGCAAACATAAGTTAAATTCAAACGCTTTCCTCTATCAAAACCAGTAAATTCATCATCACAAAATGCTCTGGTAATTTCTCTTGCACGATCCGGTCTAAAGTTATAGAAGATGATACTGTCATTTTCCTTTACCCTAGCCACCGGCTTTCCTTCTTCCATAACAACCGTAGGTACAACAAATTCATCATAAACTTCAGCATCATAAGAGTCTTGTACCGCTACTACAGCACTTTCTGCCGTATTTCCGTCACCATAAACCATAGCACGATATGCTTTTTCTACTCGATCCCAACGATTATCTCGATCCATTGCATAATAGCGTCCCATAACCGTTGCAATCTTACCTACACCAAGAATCTTCATCTGTTCCAGTAATGCTTCAATAAATCCTTTTCCGGAAGCTGGAGGGGTATCCCTACCATCTAAAAATGCATGAACATATACATTTTTAATTCCTTGTTTTTTCGCTAGTTGTAATAATCCATATAAATGGGTGTTATGGCTATGAACACCACCATCAGACAGCAGACCATACAAATGTAAGTCTGAATTATGTCTTTTACAATTATCAATGGCGGATAATAAGGCTGCATTTTGGAAAAAAGTTCCGTCTTGAATTTCTTTTGTGATTCTGGTTAGTTCCTGATATACGATTCTTCCAGCACCCATATTAATATGGCCAACTTCAGAATTACCCATCTGACCTTCTGGAAGACCTACTGCCATACCACTAGCATTTCCTTTTACAAAAGGATACTCTTTCAACAAACGATCCATCACTGGTGTCTTAGCCTGGGCAATGGCATTGGCCTCTTTTTTTTCATTCAGTCCATAACCATCTAATATCATTAATACTGTGGGTTTTTTACTCATTTTTTACTCCTTTTCGCTGTCATTTTACTGTCCCGTGAAATCTACGG
>DUNZ01000119.1 GCA_012839085.1 Clostridiales bacterium | reverse complement strand
TCGAACTCAATAGTAGTGAATTTATAGATGGAATTTCTGAAAATCCTGAAGTGGGAGACACAGAAATCTGGCGAATCATTAACCCGGGAATCGGCGTGCACCCAATTCACGTTCATCAGATTCAGTTCCAGATACTAGATCGCACTCCCTTTGATACTGAGATTTATAATCTAACGGGAAGACTAAGATTTACTGGAGAACCGGAACCACCAGCAGCCAATGAGAGAGGATGGAAAGATACCGTTCATGCTCTGCCAGGCTATATAACCAGAATCATCATGCGTTTTGGACCATATACTGGCCGATATGTATTCCATTGTCATATATTAGAGCATGAGGATCATGATATGATGAGACCTTTTGATGTTATACCGAAAAAATGTAAAGATTAAAGATTTCGATGACTTTTGAAAATAAAGGAGGTCTGTCGCACTTGAAGTAATATGCCTTAAAGTGCCACAGACCTTTGTCTTTATGCTAATTAACCATCAAGAAGTCAGACTCTTACTATTACCCATCAAGGAGTAGACTCTTTTTTATATAGTGACAGCAACTTCATCCTCTGCTTCATTATCTTCACTTACTCTAACTTCATTGATTGATGCCACTAATTGATCTAACTCTGTATCTGCCTCTATTCCCTCTTCTAATTTTATATCCCTAACACTAATCGTATCCCCAGCATTATAATTAGATACATCTATTTCAATGGAATCAGGAATTAATTGAGGTAAACCTTTTACTGCTACGGTATCCATTAATCGATTCAATAGTAGCCGTTTTGATTTAAGAAATTCTAAACCTGTGAATTTAATAGCTATGGAAGCTTTTACTTCTTCATCTAGAGCTACTTTCTGAAAATCTACATGATGGAAGGAATAATCCTTTGCTGACAAATCAATGTTTTTTACCATAACACTATAGCTATTATTATCAGGATCTTTTAAAGTGAATACGGAATTTCTGCCGTATATTTTTAAAGCTTTTCTAAACTCATCCATTTTTACAGCGATGGGAATCGATTCCATTCCTTTACCACAAATAACTCCCATTAGGTATCCTTCCCTTTGGATTCTCTTGTTTTCGGGCTTACTAACTTCCTTTCGTATTTTAACATTTAAAACCGCCATATCAGCCATACTATGTACCCTCCTCTATTAATAAGTATCGTTTGGTTTATTTACAAAATAAGCTATTTATCATTCTTATAGATTTTATATACAATTCTTTAAAATTAAAATCAATTTATCATCTTGCAAACAAACCTAATTTATATTTTATAGATTATAGATTAAATGTCAAGCAAATTGGCCTTTATTCTTTGGTTTTCACATGTATTTAATATTTTATTTATTATTTATTGAATTCTTTTTACAATTTGTCTAATTATATATATTATTGTCGAATTAGAATATACAATTATAATCTTTCAATATTATCGATAAAAACTTTCTCTCAAGTGGTATCCGATTATAAGATTTTAAATGTTATAGATAAAACCCATCCATCAAGTCTTATCCAATTATAAAGTTTTAAAATGTTATTAATAAAACCCACCCATCAACTCCTATCCAATCTAAGATATTATTTTTTTATAAAAAAGGGGCTGTCGCTTTAACGATTCAAAAATCATGAAGCTACAGCTTCCTTTTACCGATTCCATGAACAAATACAAGGTTCTATTTCTTTTAATGCGTAAAGTTTCTTCCTCAATTTCTTCACGTGCTTCATTTTCACAGTATTTCCATAAACTATTTTCATATCATACAGTTGCTCGCATTCAGCCATTAAATCCGCCAGTTTTAGAAGTAGCTTTGCCTGACTTAGTAATCGAAGCGAATCATCTTCTGAGATTATACATTCAAGATTTAACGGAAGTTTTAATTGATGCCCGAGCCGATGAAGTAGTTCGGCGCCTCAGTAATTTTGAATGTTTATCACATAGATTTGTAAATGTGTAGCGTGTGACTATTTATCCATAAAGAGACCGTTTACCGCCATCGGTACTTAGGTTGTGGCAGATATCATCCTCTGTCACAACCTTATGTACCGCTATGTGCGGCAACCGAGTGAGAACGTGTCTCTGTTAGATTGATAGTCACATGCTATTTTTGTAAATTTAATATGTAATAAACAACAATAATGGAAAAAGGGCGCCGCACATTTCGTGCGACAGCCCAGTTCATTTCTTATGGACTTCTATCCTTCCTTATGATCTTATATCCTCCTGATTTTGATTTACCAGGTCAGCTAATCTATCACTGGAAATTTTAATATGCCCTAATAATTCTATCATCTTTTCAATACGATTATCCTGTTCTATAATTGTAGATAGGATTTCTTCTGAAGAAGCTGAATGCTCTTCTGAGATTCCAGCCATACTACTGGTCTCTTCTCTTATTTTATTAAAGCTTTGAAGGGTATTGTCAACGGCAATCAACTCTCTATCGATATCATAATCCATTCTTTCAAAGAATTCCTGAATCTTTTCAAAACTTTGACCTACTTTTTCTACGATTTCTACACCAACCTGTGTCGCATTGGTTCCAATCATAATCTTTTGTTGTAAAGCTTCATTATTATCTCGAATATCATTTACAACAGCATTGATCAAATTTACTGTATTGGTGCTTTGAGTAGCCAGTTTCCCAACTTCATCTGCTACTACTGCAAAACCCTTTCCATGCTCCCCTGCACGATTGGCTTCGATGGATGCATTTAAAGAAAGTAAATTCGTCTGCTTTGCAATATAGGTAATATTTCCTAATAGCTTATTGATTTCATCCATGCTTGCATGAAGATTTTTCGCTGTTAAGGAAAAATCTTCTACGAAATTACGGATGGTGTCCATTTGAGTTTTCATTTCATTAATCTGATTTGCATTATCATCAACCATAATTCTTGATTCATTTGATAAATCGGATAATTCCTTTGAGATTGCTGCTGTATCGGAAACCATAGTATCTGCATCGCTTATCATTTCACTGACTACCGATATACTTTTGGCCTGTTCCGATGCACCAATGGCAATCTGCTCTACTACGGATACAATATTACTACTTCCTTCTTTGGTAGACATTAAATCCTTATTACAATTATTGATATCTTTATTTAAAAGAGATGTGTTTTCTTGTACCACAATCATCAAATTTTGCATATCCTTAAGTAAGCCAGTGGTCTTTTCTTCATTTACAACAGCTTCTTGTATCATTTCAAATCCCCATTTCGTCAGGACATAAAGAATTATGGCGCAAAAATCCATAATAACTATAATTATAATAAACTGACTTAGATCAATTGCTAGCTTCCCCATAACTAAAGCGATTCCAATGGTAGTTACATTAAACCAAGCACTATAAATAATAAATATTTTTTTATTTAAATACAATGCCATGGCACATATTAGAAGCATAGAAGAAATTAGCGCTAAAATCAACACGGATGCTTCTTCTGTGGAAAAAATATAGGTATGTATATTGGAATTTACAACAAAACATAAGAAAAGTCCTGAGAATAAATATAATTTTTTCTTAAGATAGAATATGGTTGATACTATAAGAGCTATCGTAAAAATTGTAAAGGTAATACTTGACATTGGTGTTAGGGATCCTTCCAATAGCAGAGATCCTAAAAAACCCAAAATTAAGATAGGCCAAAAAGTTAAGAGTAGAACCTTAGTAACCCGTTTTTGATGATTAAGGTGTGTGGTTTTGTTCATATATGCTTCCCTTTAAATTATGTCTTTTTTCTATTATATTATCTATTTCGACATATTTCAATCAATTCCGCATTAAGTTTTTGACTTTTCCAACAAAATGGACGGTTTCTGAATAATTTCTTCTTATCTAGGAACAATAAAAAGAAAACAAATGTAGGTGATTTAATTTGAGCAAACAGTCGAATCAAAGATATCGCAAAGAAGTAGCACCAGGTCATAAAGAACGTGCTAAAAATTCTTACAAAAATCAAAACTCCAATCGAACCAGTAACTCGGTAGAAAATATGCCCAGCAGAGAAGGCTATGGTGACGGAAATCCCTACGGATTTTCTGATAATACCGAAAACAATAACAAGTAAATAGTCAGTAAAAAAGGGGTGTCATAAAAATGGCACCCCTTTCACATAAACATAAATTTATTAGCTTGCTTATCTTCCAAAGATTAGACCCATGTCACTTTAACATATAACTTTGATTTAAAATATGAGTATTATATAAGAACAGTACGTCCTGATCTTTGGAAAAATCAATGTATTCACCCAGCAAATCCGTTGAAATATACCTTAAGTCAACCAAGGTAATTTTCGAATAAGCTCCTAAAAGTAATGGTGCAATACTACTACCAAAGGAATCCCGAAAAAGAATTAGCTCTTTGTCCGTGTTACTCTCTGGATTCGTAACCGTTATCAAGGCTTTTGCACCGGAAAGATAGACATCATAAGAATCCATGCCAGCAAATTTTTCTGTCTCATATATCTTACTCTTTGTCATTGTCTCATAATCAAAAACCAGGGCATCTTTCATATAAGGAGCCGTTAAATAAATCAAAGTATCCGGCTTTACTTTTAATCCCACTTGGCCGTAATAGGAACCCAGGAAGGGATATAATTCATTTCTTTCATAGGGTATATCACTGACCTGATAAGAATTTCCCATAGCTTCTAATAGTCGATCGGCGGTATCTAGAATGGCTTCCTGCCTCCAATGGATATCGGTCTTATAATAATCATCTAGGGTTAAAGTTTCAAACAAGTTTATATAGTTCATATTTTCCACTCTTTGTCTCATTATTTCGATCATTCTTTCATAATCCATGGATAATCTCTCGTATTTATCTGCCAGAAAATAATTCTTATCTGGAATTATTCCATAATAAACCTTCTTCCCTTGCAGATACCGCTTCCCTATCTCATTGAGTTTCTTCGCTGCATGATGAATGGAGTCTTCATTCAAAGGATATTCCATTTTTATAATTGTATTGTCTACCAGATAAAATCCATGATTATCTTTTTGTCGAAACAAATGAAATACCCCATATGCTTTTATGCTACGAAAATCATCTCGGAATACAAAATGATCCAAAGAGTAAGCTTCTAACTGATTAAAAAATTCTCCCTTCACTATGGAAGCCATGGTTATCTTAGGGAACTCTTCTAGCCTCCGTCGTTCACTGAAAGATAGACTTTCATCAGGAAGTATGATACTGGATAACATACCACCTAAGGTTATCATCATAAAGCAAAGAATTATTATAATGTTTTTCATATTTTTCACATTCCAACCTCACAGTCACTAAAAGCGAAAGTACAAGAAGGGATTAAATGACCCATCCACCAGATAAGCTGTATTCAAGAGAAGCATGATAATATGAAATATGGGCTCTAAAATAGAGATTAGTCTTTCACCTTTTTTATTTCCTACTATCTTTTCTATAAAGCCTTTCACCAAGGAAGTGGATCCAATCATGGCTATTATGATAAGGATTCCATAACTTTTTAGATAATACATGGTTACATGATTGTTAAAGGGGATATTCAAGAAGCCAAACATCCCCTTTAGATTTTCCATAGTTCCCTTCAGACCATCCCCATTAAATAATACAAAACTGATCAGTAAGAAAAATATGGTATAGATATGGCTAATGAATACTGGTAATCTTTCCAATATTCCTTTTATAAAATATTTTTCCATCACCAAAAGAATTGCAAAATACAATCCCCAATATATAAAATTCCACTCTGCTCCGTGCCAAAAGCCGGTTAAAAACCAAACTACTAGTACATTTCGGATCCATTTTCCCTTAGAAACCCGATTTCCTCCCATAGGAATATAAACATAATCACGAAACCATGTTCCCAGTGAAATATGCCATCTTCTCCAAAATTCTGTAATGGATTTTGATAAGAAGGGATAATCAAAGTTCTCCAGAAAATGAAATCCAAACATCCTCCCTAAACCGATTGCCATATCACTGTAACCGGAAAAATCAAAATAAATCTGTAACATAAAGGAAAGCGCAACAATCCAATAAAATAATATGGTTTTTTCATTGATTTTGGTAAAAATATTACCCAGCTCTCCTAAGGAATTGGCAAGGATAATCTTTTTCGATAATCCTATGATAAAGCGATTGATTCCATAAGCCATATCCCCAATACTGTGATTTCGATGGGACATTTCCTCTTCCACAGTGGTATATCTTACGATAGGTCCTGCGATTAACTGGGGAAACAAAGTGACATAGGTTGTAAAATCAAAGAAATTTCTCTGTACCTTTGCATCCCCACGATATACATCAATCGTATAGGATAAAATCTGAAAGCTATAAAAACTAATTCCTATTGGTAATACCAAATTCAAAGGAGAAAGATCAAGTTTGAATATCCAGTTAACATTTTTGATAAAAAAATCCGTATATTTAAAAAACATTAATAAACCAATGGTAATTACAATGGATGATATTAAGGGCAATTTAGAAAATCTACTTCCTTTTGCCTTATCAATCCATAAACCATGGCAATAACCTGAAAATGAAGATAATACCATGAGGATTACATATTTTGGCTCACCATAAAAATAAAAGAACAAACTTGCAAGCAACAAGATCATATTTTTAAATCGCTTGGGAGACAAAAAATATACAATCATCAAGATAGGTAAAAAATAATATAGGAAAACAATACTTGAAAATAGCATAGTCTTTTATAATTACTTTAATCCAAGAAAGGCATCTCTTAGTGCTTGACCTTGATCATCACTCA
The DNA here is from genome assembly GCA_012839085.1 of Clostridiales bacterium. Classification (GTDB taxonomy): domain Bacteria; phylum Bacillota; class Clostridia; order Lachnospirales; family Lachnospiraceae; genus Mobilitalea. The sequence continues at coordinate 977 of DUNZ01000119.1, read as the reverse complement.
TAACTAGCATTATCACATCGTCAATATTTTCAACAAATACATTCTTAGGGTCAACACCAACACATATCCATTTCATTGGGTCAGCATTCTCCTTAATATCTTTTTTGATTTGTTCAATATCCGCACCATCTTTTGCACGGAGTAAACATAAAGAATATGCCGAAGTTGACATCATTGGTTCGGAGGCAATCGCTTCCTCAAACTCTATATCGGTACCAAAATAATAGCTGCTTCTTTCTTCAGTAATTTCATTGGTTAACAAACCGGACTCTGCATATTCTTTAAAATAATCATCTACTTCTGCAGTAGCATAAATTTTTGCTAATATATCTTCAAGACTTCCCTCAATAATATTCCCATTTTCAGATGAATTCCCACCTTCATCTGAGTTTTTCTCGTCATCAGAATGGTCTCCATCTACTGGTAAAGTATTCTCATCCCCATCTTTTTCCCCCTGGCTATCTGTTTCATCAGTAATCTCATCTTGTTGATCTGTTTCATCTTGACTTTCCCCATCATCTTTATTGTTAGTTTCATCAGAGCCATCTGACTCATCTTCGATTTTCTTATCAGGATCCTCATTGTTTGATTGGCAGGCTGTAAAACCAAACACTAAAACTAAAATTGAAAATAGTAATATAATTTTTTTCATTATGTCCACCTCATTCTTCTTTCTTATTTTGATTTGTTTTTATTCTCTTTTATTCTACTCGAGTAGAGAAACTAGGAACATAATAACACTACTTATGTAGTATCAAACTTTTTCTTACCTTTGCAGATTAGCACCTCCTGTTTAAATTACTTATAAGGTAAACTTAAAGTTTTTGTTCCTTTGACATCTATAAGACGAATGAATCTGAGGATTGGTTTCATTCTTTGAGCCTGAGGAAAAAATCATTGTGAAAGTATCGTGAGAAAGGTATCATGTGGAAGTTATCATGGGAAAGCTATCATGGAAAGGTATCATGGGTTATCAT
>DUNZ01000118.1 GCA_012839085.1 Clostridiales bacterium | reverse complement strand
GTGGGACATGCGGATTTGATTCAAGCCCATGATGGCAGCTGGTGGGCAGTATGTTTAGGAATTCGACCGATTTCATATCCATTTCGCCATAATTTAGGTCGTGAGACTTATTTATGCCCTGTAAAATGGGATGAGTTCGGTTGGCCAGTCTTTGGGAATGATGGAACTATCGATATCCAGATGGAAGCGGTATGTTTACCGGAATATAAAATGCCCATACCCAGCAATCGAGATGATTTTGATAAGGAAGAATTGGATTATTGTTGGAACTTTATATATAATCCGGAGGAGCAATTATATTCCTTAAAGGATAAACCAGGTTATCTTAGCCTATATGGTAATGAGACAGCCCTTGATGAAGCACAAAGTCTGGCATGGGTTGGTAGACGACAGGAACATATCCAATGTAGTGCAAAGGTCTCCTTGGAATTTCAACCAAGGAAAGATGGAGAAGAAGCAGGTCTGACCATCTATATGAACAACCGTCACCATTATGAGTTGGCACTAACCCAAATCGAAGGAAGTCGATGTATGATATTCAGACGTAGAATCGGAAGCTTATGGAGAGTAGAGAACATCATACCTTATGATCAGGATCAGGTCTTTATGGAGTTGAGAGCGGATAAAGAATTATACTGCTTGTATTATTCTAAGGATAATAAGGTGTTTCATCTGGCAGGTAAGGGAGAAGTGGCATATCTAACTACAGAGGTTGGAGGAGTTTTCACAGGAAATTATATCGGTTTATATGCAAGCGGAAATGGTAGTAAATGTACTAGTCCAGCGCATTTTGATTGGTTTGAATATCATTATTAAATAATAAAGCGATATTCTTGCTTGAATCATCCTTTTCAATTTAATTTCTGATAACATAGAATGAATTTTATAAATTATGAAGACCTTATTACGTTAAAGGAATTGGCCAGCCATTAAATTAGATTTAATTTGTCTAACTTATGGGCAATTCTAAATAATAAGGTCTTTTTTAAGAGTTTTATGATTTCTTCGTTGAATTGAAAAATCCCATAGAAACAACAAGATACGACAGTCAACTAAGTCTAATATTTAAAAAACCTAGCTTATTTTAGTTTATTTTAGAAGAAAAGGGAACTTGTTTTCTCTTATGTCTTGTATTATAAAATAAAGATTGGTAAAATATGTACATACACTTTTCTTATAGTTTGAGTAGAAATTTTAGTATAAGAAGTCAAGGACTATAAAAAGTCTATTGTTATCAAATATTACATAGGGATAGGTGATAAAATGAAAGAAAACTCTAATTTAAAGTTATATACTTTAGGGGAGATCGAGCATCTTAAAGTACATGGAAGAACCACCGGAAAGCTTTCTCCATTAACTTTATTTTGGACGGGAAGTGGACTTGAACTCAATGTAAAATGCTCTGAATTGTGGATAGAAGTAGAAGTGGGTTATGATATGTATGAGCCCTGGATTAGTACTTTAATCAATTCTGTTCCTGTGAGCCGACAAATGCTTTTGGCAGGAAGGTATTGGTTATGCGTCTTCCGTGGGATGAATGGGAATGTGATTAAGAATGTTCGTGTCCTTAAGGAATTGCAAGCAATGAGCGATGATCCTGGGTGTTATTTGCAAATTCATGCTATAAAATGCGACGGAGAATTTTCACCAGTCGAAGAGAAACCATATAAGATCGAATTTATAGGAGATAGTATTTCTTCAGGGGAAGGGGCGATTGGGGCAAAGAGTGAAGAAGACTGGATACCTATGTGGTTTAGTGCAATTACCAACTATTGTACCATGACCGCAGAGGCTCTCAATGCTGAATATAGAGTGATTTCTCAAAGCGGGTGGGGAGTGCTTTCCAGTTGGGATAATAATCCCCATCGGAATATTCCTCAATATTATGAATTTGTTTGCGGTGTTCTTAATGGTGAAAAAAACAAAGCTTTGGGGGCTTTGGAGAAAAATGATTTTACAACATGGCAACCGGATTTTATTGTAGTTAATTTGGGAACCAACGATGGTGGTGCATTTTACTCTCCTGCATGGAAGGATGAAATCACGGGGGAAATCTTCCAACAGCGATTGAAGGAAGATGGTTCCTTAGATGAAGAGGATCTTAGCTCCTTTATAGAAGCAGTCAAGAATTTCTTATTCAAACTCAGAAAATATAATGAGAATGCAGAGATTATATGGGCCTATGGAATGTTAGGAGATCTTATGTCTCCAGCAATCAAAGAGGCAATCCACTTATATAAGAAAAACACTGGAGATCGTAAAGTGACTTTTTTGCAACTCCCCAATACTACAGAAGAAACAGTTGGAGCAAGGAGTCATCCTGGTGCCTTGTCTCATGAAATGGCAGCCAAAGTATTAGTTGAATTTATCAAAAATCTGATCTTAATTAGGTAAATTAGGCCATAGGTCCTTTTTCTTTCAGTTGTAATATTTTACGAAATATACTATAATAATAGAAAAGTCAACAGAAAAATCAACAATAGAGTTCAAAATTGAACAGTTTGCGATATATGGAGGATTTATATGGAGGCAATGAATCTAGAGATATTAGAATTTAGTGCAGGTGGACATTCATATGGAATTAATATAGGTAATATTAGAGAAATACTTCCATATGATAAAACTCCAGTTCCCGTGTATGGAGCTCATCCATTCATTGAGGGATTGATTATGCCAAGAGACTATTTAATTCCAATTATTGATGTAGTAAAAATCTTAAATTTAAAGGATATAGAAGACCATAAAGAAGAGATGCTTATCGTTACAACCTACCAAAACATAGGAATCCATGTTGATCGAGTAGTAGGTATTTATAGGGTTAGTTCTGAGGATATTCTATCACCAGGTAAAGACCTCACTACATCCAATAAGCAAGCAATCAGTGGTATATTAAAAATTGATGATAGAACAATCGAAATCCTTGATATTGAAACAATTTTAAGGGATATCAATCCAGATATAAAATTCGCATAGAATTTGGAACGAGTAAGGAATGGTACATATGGCAACCTGCAAATTGTGCAAAAAGAAAATTCCAAAGGGCAATCAATTTTGCGATGACTGTAAAGATAAGGTTGACACCATACAAAATGAATCTTATCTTGACAGTTTATTAAGTTCTGTAACCAATACCCCTGTATCGATGCTAGATAATTACTCCAAGAAGGAAAAATCAAAAGTAAATAATAATATGAAGGACGCAATGAATGAAAATTTGAATGAAAAACTGAACGATGAAATGAATGAAGATTTGAATGAAAAATGGAATGATGAAATAATTGAAGAATTGAATGATAAATCCAACGAATTCAATGAAGAAGAGATGAAGGTAGCTTCCTATGAGGATGAAGAAATGATGTCATCTTCATACGAGGATGAAGAAGCATTGGATATGGAAGAGTTTTTAAATTTAGGTTTATTTATCGATGATGAAGAAGTAGAAAATAATCAGTATAAGGGCGATCAGGACGACGATTATGAAGAACTTGATTATGATATAAATTTAATGGAAGATTCACAGGATCATTCTAAGGCAGAATTTAAACAAGGTTTGAATGAAAATGAAGATTTGAATGAAAATCAAGTAGAAAAACAAGAGGAAAATCAAAATGTTGATTCATATGAAAATTATGAAGAAGATTTTAATGCAGACCAGATAAAATCCGAAATGAAGGAGTTTCTAGATGAGATTTCTGAGGTTGATTCCTATGACCCAGATCTGGAAGCATTGATTAACCAATTTGATTCCTTGGATTCTGACAATGAATTATATCCTATGGAAAGTGAAAATATGAATCAAAATGATACAGTCCCTGAAAATGCAAACAAGGATTTACCAGAAGAAAACTCGGGGGATGATGATATAGAAAAAATATTATCGCAAATAGATCCTAATGATCCAGTAGCTGAGGATGTACGTGCTATTAACGAGCTTTTAAGTGGCAAGACAGCAGCAAGTAGCAATGATTCTAGTGAGAGTCAAAAATTTCCCAGCCATGTTGGAGAAGTCTTTTCTGATGCTTTGACCGTTGTTTCTTCCCTAGATGATCCGGAAAGTGAAGAAAATCTTCTATTAGATCAAATATTTGATAATCAAGAAGAGAATCAAGGCAAAGAAAAGAAAAAGAAAAAAGTTAAAAAGAAGAGAAAAGAGAAGAAGAAAGAAAAAGTCAAAGTAAACTCTTCCCTTGACGACACAAGCGACCAAGAGTCGGAAGGAAAAAAGAAAGGATTTTTGAAACGTTTATTTGGAAAAACCAAAGAGGAAAAAACCAAAGAGGAAAAAACCTAGGAGTCCCATAGTAAATTCCACGTCT
>DUNZ01000117.1 GCA_012839085.1 Clostridiales bacterium | reverse complement strand
TTTTTTTTATTATTTCATTTTATATTTATGAAAAACATCAGCGGAAATAGCAAATATAAGCGAACTTATCATCGCTGCAAAGAAAAATATTCCCATTATTAATCTTCCCAATGCTTCAAATCCTTCCGATGTAGTACTATACATCATGACGAAGTTATAGATCATAAAAGGTAGCATGATCATGCTAGGAATATATTTTATCAATCTCTTGTTTTTAAAAATTTGATTTAAAATAGCAGTTACAATAATGGAAATTATAGAAATAAAAATTATGATTAAAGTAAAGCGCACAAGTTTCCTCCTTTTTTCTTTATACCATTAGACGATACAGATCGGCCTTTCGTTCCCTTATGATTCGTTTCTATTACCCTTTCTATTATCCTTTCTGATAAATGGATCTTCCTTAATCTTATCGTCATTTATCATCGATATTTCTAAGAATTCAATACCATTTATTCATTTAAAAGATTAAGTTCATTGAAACAATCTTTTACCACAAAGTGGTTCTTTTTATTGACATTCTATCTGGTTTTATGATATATTTTATCATAGTATGATTACATAAATCACCATAATGCCAGATGATTGCAATAGGAGATATTCGGTAAGCCTATACTCTTCCCTTTACTAGAATAGCCGAAGAAGCAATATAAAGTTTATACGCCTAATACTTTATAGAAACTTTCAGGCAAAGAAATTATTGCATGATGGAACTCTGGAAAGATCCTTAGATGGACACCGTAGGAGCAAGCCATTATGAAGGTGGTGACACTCTCAGGTAAATATACAGAGAATGCAAGGCTATGTTTAGCTTTGCATTTTTTTGATTCAACAAAAGATAAAATTTCATCAGATGAGGTGACTTATATGGAATTTATCTCAATACTAGAAATCATAGGAACCATAGCTTTTGCTATGTCTGGAGCTTTATTAGCAATAAAAAAGACAGCAATCGGTGCAGAGGTAGCCATAATACATGATTTATATCAACCCTTGATAATTATCATTCTAGCTGTTCTTACCGGAACTGGAGGCGGAGTGATTCGAGATGTATTAGCCAAAGAAACACCCTATGTATTTCAGAAAGAAGTTTATGCCGTAGCCTCTGTTTTAGGTGCGATTTTATTTATTATAGTATATAAAACCATTGGTAAGGAAACAGCCTTATATAGTAGTTTTATCCTTACAGTTATCATAAGATTGATCTGTTTGAAAAAGAATATCCATTTAAAAAAAGTGGTTAAGGACGATCTCAAAAGTTGAATAAAAGAAATCTATCGTTTTTTCCCTATGATTAACTGATAACTCTCATCAATCATTCGTTTAACATCTTCATCTGGAATACTACCATCTAAAATAATTGTATTCCAGTGTTCTTTATTTTGATGGTATCCTGGAATTACGGCCTTATAAGTTTGCCGCCAGAAATCTCGCCATTCTGGCTCCACCTTAACATTAATTCTCATTTGACCCTGATATTCATAGGTCCATAAGAATGCCCTCTTATTTTTTTTATAACGTACCAAAATCCAATTTGAATCACGAAAGGGAGTATCCTGGTATACATCTGGAAAGGATAAACCGTATTCCAATACTTCATCCCTTGTCCTCATATTATCACCTCTTATTTAATAAGAACCAATACCTTTCAAAAAAATACTACAAGCGTACAATTACAAGTGTATAATTATTCTCTTAATATTTTTTGCATTGCTTTTCCTTTTGCCAATTCATCAAT
>DUNZ01000116.1 GCA_012839085.1 Clostridiales bacterium | reverse complement strand
GGGTAATCTGTTGAATAAAAATTTGATGCCGACATTTCCCTAATGTTTTAGGTATGTCGGCATCTCTTATTTAATAGACCATATTCTTTTTGAACATTTTACAATGTTTTACTCTTGTAAGCTCCTTGTTTCTTTGAAGCCTTTATTGATTCGAACTCTTTGTTACTTCAACCTTTTTTAAACTCATTATTATTCGAACTATTTTTATCAAACTTTTTTTCGAATTATTTTTGTACGAACTCATTTTTTAAATTTTTTGAATTCTAATTCTTGTTTATCCGATCTCTTGTTTTCGAACTTTTTTATTCGTACTCTTTTATTCGAACTCTTTTTATCGAACCTTTTATTCGAATTCTTTTAATCTGGAATGAATTACTTTATTGTAATTTAGTACACTTCTTTCATATTCCTGATCCATATAAGTTGAGGTAATTAAAAAGTCTGCGGTAGCCCTATTATTGGCTACAGGAATATCATAAACAGCACAAATTCTTAATAGTGCTTTTACATCTGGATCATGGGGCTGTGCAGCCAGGGGATCCCAGAAAAATATCACAAAATCAATACTTCCTTCTACAATTCTAGATCCAATCTGCTGATCTCCACCAAGAGGGCCACTATTATAAGCTCTTACCGGGAGACCCGTTTTATCCACTATGATCCTAGCTGTGGTTCCTGTACCACAGAGAAAATGACTTTTTAAAATTTCCTTATTATGCTCAACCCATTCAACCAACTCATGTTTTTTTGAATCATGGGCAATCAAGGCAATGTGTTTTTGTTTTGAGATTGTAAATTTAATATAATCGTCTTGTATCATCTCAAACCCCTTTCTGTAAATTATCCTATTTACTTAGCTGTTCCAGACGTTGTGTTACCTGTTCCATCATAGCAGTATATTTCTCAAGTTTTGCTTTTTCCTCAGCAATTTTGCTTTCGGGAGCCTTCTTTACAAAGTTTTCATTGGCTAGCATGCCATTTACACGTTTTAGTTCACCTTCCAATCGTGCCTTCTCTTTGTTAAGTCTTTCGATTTCTTTTTCTATATCTACTAGGTGAGCAAATGGGATATAGATTACTGCCCCTGGGATTACGGTAGATACTGCATCCTCCGAAATTCCGATCTTATCTTTTTGAATCTCAACTTCATTAGCATAACCTAAGGTTGCAAAGAATACCTTACTCTCTGTAAAGATCCTTCTGATTTTATCATCCTCAGAAACAACAATTACATTTGCCTTTCTGCTTGGAGGTACATTCATTTCTGATCTTACATTTCTAATTCCCTTTACAGCCTCTTTAATTAATTCTACCGCTTCCCTTTCCGCTGGATACTCATAAGCTGGGTTATAAGTAGGCCAAGAAGAAATCATAATGGAATCTGCTTCCTTTTGGCCAGACATCTCTTGTAAGGTACAAAAGATTTCTTCCGTAACGAAAGGCATAAAAGGATGTAGCAACTTCAATGAAGTGATCAATACATGTTTTAGAGTCCAAAGGGCTGCTTCCTTCGTTTTATCTGTTTCACTATATAATCTTGGTTTCACCATCTCAATGTACCAATCACAGAATTCTTCCCAGATAAAATCATTGATTTTTTGAACTGCAATTCCCAGTTCAAAATTCTCCATGTTCTCTGTCGCTTCCTTAACCAAGGTATTGGCTTTCGATAAGATCCATTGATCTGCTATGGTAAGTAAACTCTCATCGATGGTATCATCAATGGTAGCTTTCTCTAAATTCATCATAATGAATCGAGAAGCATTCCAAACTTTATTGGCAAAATTTCTGCTGGCCTCTACTCGTTCCCAATAGAAACGCATATCGTTTCCTGGAGCATTTCCAGTTACTAAGGTAAAGCGAAGAGCATCTGCACCGTATTTGTCGATTACTTCCAGAGGATCAATTCCATTCCCTAGGGATTTACTCATCTTACGTCCTTGGGCATCTCTTACTAATCCATGGATTAATACCTTGCTAAAGGGTTTCTTACCCATATACTCAAAACCAGAGAACACCATACGAAGTACCCAGAAGAAAATAATATCATATCCCGTAACTAATACATCGGTAGGATAGAAATATTCCAATTCCGATGTCTTTTCTGGCCAGCCCAAAGTGGAGAAAGGCCAGAGTGCAGAACTAAACCAGGTGTCTAAGGTATCCTCATCCTGTTTTAGATGAGTATGACCACAATGGGAACAAGCCTTGGGTTCGTCCTTAGCAACGGTTACCTCACCACATTGATCACAGTAGTAAGCTGGAATTCTATGTCCCCACCAAAGTTGTCTTGAAATACACCAGTCACGGATGTTTTCCGCCCAGTTAAAATACACTTTATTAAATCGTTCCGGTACAAACTCGATATCTCCTGTCTTTACTGCTTCAATGGCTGGTTTAATTAATTCATCCATTTTTACAAACCATTGTTGTTTGATCAAGGGTTCTACCGTGGTGTTACATCGATCGTGAGTACCAACATTATGAACATGGTCTTCTACCTTAACCAAAAGACCCATTTCCTCTAACTCTTTTACAATTAATCTACGGGCTTCATAGCGATCCATTCCCGCATATTTTCCACCATTTTCATTAATGGTAGCATCGTCATTCATAATATTTATTTCCGGAAGATTGTGTCTTTTTCCTACCTCAAAATCATTGGGGTCATGGGCAGGAGTAATCTTTACTACACCGGTACCAAACTCTTTATCTACATAGCTATCTGCTACGACTGGTATTTCCCTGTTTACTAAGGGGAGTAGTACCTTCTTTCCAATGAGATGTTTATAACGTTCGTCCTCTGGATGTACTGCAACAGCCGTATCTCCAAGCATTGTCTCTGGTCTTGTGGTTGCTATCTCAACGAAACCATCCTGACCAACAATAGGATAGTTAATGTGCCAAAAATGTCCTCCCTGTTCCTCATGCTCTACTTCTGCATCGGAAATGGAAGTCTGGCAAACTGGACACCAATTAATGATCTTAGATCCCTTATAGATGTAACCTTTCTCGTATAATCTTACAAATACTTCATTGACAGCATTGGAGCAACCCTCATCCATGGTAAAACGCTCCCGATCCCAATCACAGGCAGATCCTAACTTCTTTAACTGTGATATGATTCTGCCGCCATACTCTTCCTTCCACTGCCATGCTCTTTCTAAGAAGCCTTCTCTTCCCAAATCCTCTTTATCGATTCCTTCCTTCTTTAACTGCTCGATAATTTTAACTTCGGTGGCAAT
>DUNZ01000115.1 GCA_012839085.1 Clostridiales bacterium | reverse complement strand
TAATAACTCTTCCTTTGCTTCACCTTCGGTAGAGTTGTCCTTCTTTGATAGCTCTTCCTTGGAATTTTCTTCTATACTAGCATCAATTCCCTTAACTTCACGGTAAATCTTCATGAATTCTTCACCAGTGATTGTTTCTTTTGCTATTAAGTATTCGGCAATTTTATCTAATACATCCCGATTTTCTGCCAATAGAGTCTCTGCTCTTTCATAGCATTGCTTTAATATGGACATAACTTCCTTATCAATTTCTCCTGCCGTTGTATCGCCACAATTCAATACTGGCCTACCATCTAGATATTTGTTTTCAATGGATTCTAATCCCATTAGTCCAAATTTATCGGACATACCATATTGGGTTACCATAGCTCTGGCTAAAGCGGTTGCCTTCTCTATGTCGTTGGAAGCCCCTGTGGTTATGGAATCAAAGATTAATTTTTCAGCTGCACGGCCACCATATAAGGTAACAATCCTAGTTAGTATTTCATCTTTGCTCATGAGATATTTTTCTTCTTCAGGAACCTGCATCACATAACCTAAAGAACCCATGGTTCTAGGTACTATGGTTATTTTCTGAACTGGTTCTGCATTTTTCTCCAATGCAGTAACTAGGGCATGACCCACCTCATGATAAGCAACGATACGTTTCTCTTCTTTGCTTAAAATTCGATCCTTCTTTTCCTTACCTGCGATCACCACTTCAACGGATTCAAACAAATCTTCTTGGGTAACCACTGCCCTTCCTTGTTTTACAGCCAAAATAGCAGCTTCATTAATCATATTGGCTAGATCAGAACCAACGGCACCGGATGTAGCCCTAGCAATCGCCTCCAAATCAACGGAATCGTGCATTAAAACATTTTTGGAATGAACCTTGAGAATGTCCACCCTGCCTTTTAAATCCGGCTTATCAACAATAATTCGTCTATCAAAACGTCCAGGACGAAGCAAGGCCTTATCCAAAACCTCAGGACGGTTGGTAGCACCAAGAACCACAAGACCCTTTGATGAATCAAAGCCATCCATGTTGGCTAGTAATTGATTCAAGGTCTGCTCTCGTTCATCATTGCCTCCCCCATAATGGGTATCCCTGCTTTTACCTATGGCATCAATTTCATCAATAAAAATAATACAAGGCGCTGACTGTTGTGCCTGTTTAAACAAATCTCTTACTCTTGATGCGCCTACCCCAACAAACATCTCAACAAAATCAGATCCAGATAAGGAGAAAAATGGCACCTTGGCTTCTCCTGCTACCGCCTTGGCCAATAAGGTCTTACCGGTTCCTGGTGGTCCAACAAGGAGAGCCCCCTTAGGAAGCTTTGCTCCAATCCGTGTGTACTTGGCTGGATTATGAAGAAAATCCACAATCTCCTTCAAGGATTCTTTGGCTTCTTCTTGGCCTGCTACATCCTTAAAGGTAACACCAGTAGACTTTTCTACATATACTTTGGCATTACTCTTACCAACCCCCATAATGCCACCACTATTTTTTGAAATCGCTTTCAGCAGGAACCACATGACAACATAAATTAATATAAAGGGTAATACCAAATTCAGTATGGTTCCAAATATATTGGATCTGCTATCCACAACCTCCTGTTGGAATTCAATATGGCTAGGTGCAGCCTCGATCCGTTCCACTACATTGTCTTCATAAATACGACCAGTATAATATGTTATTTTAATCGATGGGTTCGGTTGATTTTTAGGCTCTATGATAATCTTATCCGATGTCAAATCAACACTTTTGATTTCATCCTTATCTATCATCTCCAAAAACTGGTCATAAGTAATTTCTCTGTTTGTATTTGCTTCAAATCTCTCAGAGAGCATTGTAATCATATACCAGATTACTAATGCAGAAATCAGGGTAATGATAATGAAGGTCTTATTGGGCAACCCATTTTTATTCCCTGGTTTATTATTGTTATTATCCATTCAATCCTCCTATTATATTAAATAAAGATAATAATATCCCTATTAAAATCATTTTTTCTCAGTGGCTCTGCAAGAGGGGTTACTCCTTGCACCTATATACATGCCACCTACAGCTAACATTATATCGATAGTCTCTCCATAAATCAATAAAATTGTTCTTAAAATTCTGTGTATAAACTGTGTTTTTAAACAATTTTCTTCAGTTTCATATATCGGTAGACTATTTTAATTTTCCTATGTATCTTTATCCATGTACCTATGTACTTTATCTATGTTCCCATGTATCTTTATCTATGTTCCTATGTATCTTCATCTATGATCCTATTGTCTCTATCAATATTCCTATCTATATTTATCTATGATCCTATTGTCTTTATCAATATTCCTATCTATCTTTATCTTTGATCCTATTTGGTCTTTATCTATGTTCCTATATATCTTTATCTATGTTCCTATGTATGATTATCTATGTTCTTAAATTAATTGGAATTACCTCTATCAAAATGATTTTAATTACGAAATAATGAATAATAAGAAGTGAAGTAATAAATCTACGATTCGAATAGAATTACCCCGGAAGGCCTGGGAGGTATCTTAAATTCGATGATTATCATCTTAAAGATACCTCCAAACGCATTCCGGAGTTTATGATTTAATTATCTAAAATAAAAGCTTTTTAAGATAGTATATCTTCTGCACAATCCTCGATCTCTTTTGAAAAAAGTGAGGTAAGCATGATAAAAAAGGAACCTATGAAAATAAAGATATCCGAAAGATTAAAGATAATCTTCTTAAGTTTTTTACAATTAAAACTAAAATAATCTACTACGTATCCACGATTATATCGATCGCTTACATTACTAATGGCACCTCCAAGGACTAGGGAAAGGCCAAGTTTATACATTCTTTTCCCCTTCTTTGGTAGAACAAGGATAAAAAGGAGAATGAGAAAACCTAATAAAACGGATGATATCATTTTTACTAACTCTCTTTTATCTTCCAGGTAATTTAAAAACATCCCACGATTATAATGTTTTCTTATTATGATCCGGCCACCTAAGATTTCTTGTCGATCTCCCAGATTCTTATTCTTCTCCATATAATTTTTAATCCGAGTTTCCATAAAAACGATACCAAGAATTATTAGTAAGTAAACCATTTCATCTCCTCCTTTAATACTATATATTGCTGGATCGTTTTGTATCATACAAACCATATGCAAGATATATTAAATTACTTTTTACGATCATAACACATTTATATAGTATTACAATTATATCCAATTTCTATACCTTTGTCCAGAAAAAGGCTCTAGATTTTATCGAATTTGATTGGCCGTAATCTTAATACTCCGGTATTTTACAATATTTCTGGAGGTCTTGTTAATCTCATACACAGTCAAATACTGATCTGTTGCAATTGTGATATCGTCTTTGCTTAACTCGACTCCCACGCCCTCTTCCAAAGTATCCTGAATCATTTTACCAGTCACCTGTTCATTACCAATGGTATAGACAAAGATATTTCCACTGGCCGGATTACTTACTACTGTTACATTGGTGGTTCCGGTTTTCTCCCCTGGTTTGGCTGTAAGCGTAAGGGTACCTGCAGCAGTTGGGTTGGTGATAGTAAGTTTCATGGAAGTTTTATCAATGGTTCCATTGTCATAAGTTAAAGTAACCGCCTTATTATAACAGTTTGCCATACTTTCTAAAGAGTCTCTACTTAAAGTAACCGTCATTATATACTCTTTTGTTCTGTCAATGGGCTCTTGTAGCATAGGTTCAATTACTGTTGTAAAATCAATTGACTTTGTACCCAACTTTATATTCTTAAGTTGTGTTTCGTATGGTAACTTACCAGCCTCATTTAATTTAACTTTAAAGGATAAGTTCTCGGTATAGCCCTTTTTCACATAAATATAAGTACCCATATCTACTAGCTTAGGGGTCGAAGGATATGCAATTGAATATGTAACAAATGTAGATGCTAAAGCATATTCCACCGCGGGTGTTGTTCTTGTGGCTGCTTTGGATTTGATTTCTTTCATTCTAATATACAAGGTTCCGCCTTCCACCGCTTTACTTCCAAGAATCTTGACTGGCGTATTCTTAGTAATGGTTGACCAAACCGTATGATTGATATCAAAAGTAGCTCCAGGCTTTACAACACAATATTCATAAGGATTGCTTGTGGAAGCCGATGGAATAGTGATAACTAAGTTTTTATTTCCATTATAGCTAATATAAATGTTCTTATCATCGGAAGATGCATCCGCAGGAGCTTCTCCCTCAACCACGTAGCCTTGAATGGTTCTTTGTGCGTTTAAATCAATTTCCGTTATCTTAGAAGCTGCTGCCTTTGAGGTAGCATAGTTTCTAATCTCAATAAGCATTGCCGGAAATGCTTTGGAATTAATGGTACCATCTGCAGTCATACCCGGAATATTCTTTACCATATCTTTTAAAGCTACTTGTCTAATAGATCTATTGTAAACCTGAACCCAATCGGATGTTTGGTTTCCAATGGTCACACGATATTCTTTACCGTATTTAATATCTGCATTGAACTTACTACCGTCGATTCCTACCACCATAGGAGCCGATTTTTTCGTAATTCTAAGTTTTACTTCTTTACTGGGACGATTTCCTTTCGAACCATCAGGGTAAACCCCATTCCGGATAACATCATTTACAGGTTTAATTCGAAAATATAAATGTGTACCCTTAACTTGATATTTTTCAAGTTGAGCCAAAGTTAATTCAGAAGCATCCTTCCATTTACCATTATCGCCTTTTCTCCACTCCAGATCATCAAAGGTAATTGGCTCCTTAGCTGTACCAGCTGTCGTCATGATATTAAGAAGGGAACCTATGGTATCATTTTTACTAAGGGAATTGATCTTACTATAATCGATGGAAATATCCAGCTTTCTGGTTTGTTGAGGTAAAATGACCCGTACCTGAGTAGGGTTTTCTTCCCCCTTAAATACTAGAACATTGTCCGTAGTATTGGATACCCATGAAAAATCCACTTCAGTAGTAGCTCCTGGATCGGCATTGATAACCTCCCATCGTTCTCTTGAAGCCTCAATTTCCGTAGCAAAATATATTCTGGAATTCTCATTATTTTGTACAATAATGTTTTCTTCCTCGTAATCGACTTCATAAATCTGCACCGGAGTCGGAGCAGCCAATGCCATTCGTCCTTGGATGAAAAAGAGAGAACAAAACAGCATTAAAAATCCAAGAATTAATTTATTCTTCATCAAATCGCCTCCATAAGTTTATTTTAAATTGTTTCTTGGTCTCCTGTGAATATTTCTTTTCATACATTATGTAGTATTGGAAAGAAATACATACCTCTATATTTATTATCGGCGAAGCCGTCGGTATTCGCAAGAGTTTATAGATAAATTATAACATTTTAACTAGAAATATTAATGTTCAAGACCATAAGCCTATTCTTTTGTCTGAACTTTAATTTCCTATGGATATCTTGTTTGTTTATCATATTTAAGTTATTATATCATGATCAAAAATCATCTTCATGACCTTGTTGCTCCGAACGCTTATGCATACAAGTATGCATATACCTCACTAGGCTTTCATTATATCATATAAGAAAAGCTTCAAGAAGATCCATTCGATCTCTCAAAGCTATCTGTTCAAACAAATTATTCAATTACACTCTAACATCAATGGTAGCTCCAAGATTAGGATTAACCGATAACTCCATCATTCTAGCATTGACTTGCATTATTTCTACCATATGATTCATCTGGGTCTTACTAGTATTCATAGCCATTTTCATAACTGATATGCTGGCTTGTTCTTTTATCCTTACTTGACTTAGTATTGTAGACATCGCTGCTATATCCAAGATATCAACCCCTTCTTTGAAAAAATGGGCCAGAGACAATATTCCCTGACCCTTTTTTAGTTAATTGTTAACTTATATTTTTATTACGTCCAGAAGCTTTAAGAGAAAGTTTGTTAAACTTAACTTTACTTTAAACCACTTACTATCTTAATAATTGAAGTACTCCTTGAGGAGCTTGATTTGCTTGCGCTAACATAGATTGAGCCGCTTGTTGAAGGATACTATTCTTGGTAAATTCCATCATTTCTTTTGCCATATCTACATCACGAATTCTGGATTCTGCTGCTTGAAGATTTTCTGAAGTGTTATCCAAATTCTTAATAGTATGCTCAAGACGATTTTGGTTAGCACCTGGTTTTGCTCTTTCATCAGATACAGACTTTATAGCTTCATCAAGTGAAGCTATAAACAGTTGCGCATTGCCTCGTGTCGTCTTACCAGTTCCACTTGCTTTAATGTCATTAGCCTGGTCAGCTTTAAAGGAACTTAATTTATTTGTTGCATCTCCTAGCACTGCAATATTCATATCAGAAATTTCTATTACTAAGTTTTCTGTATTTGCACCAATTGCTAGAGTTATACCTCCAGTAGCCATTGCACCTTGACCATCTAGTAAAGTTGTCCCATTAAATTTAGTATTATCTGCAATGTTATCAATCTCTGTTAATAAGGCATCTACCTCATGCTGAATAGCTTCAATATCATCGGAATTATAAGTTTCATTGGAAGCTTGTACACCTAACTCACGCATACGTTGTAAGATGGAGTGAACTTCACTTAAGGCACCTTCTGCGGTCTGAATCAAAGAGATACCATCCTGGGCATTGCTAGAAGCCTGGTTTAAGCCAC
>DUNZ01000114.1 GCA_012839085.1 Clostridiales bacterium | reverse complement strand
TCTATATAAACCTAAGCTAAATGGAAGAGGATACAATTATAATCTTTCATAAAAATACTACCGCTATAAACATTTATGACACGGGCATCAATTTTCTTGGATAACCAAAAAAGAACTACGCCAAAAGCGTAGTACTTTTTATCTTTAATATTAACAACAATACACTAACCAAATCCAACTTATCCAATATTAATGACCACTAATCATCATCACAAAAGATGCATCCCTCTGGAAATTCTGCCGAGCAAGCTCCCTTCATTGGATCAATATATTCCTTCTCTTCATTGTTGTTTTCTTGTATGTTAATAAAATCTTTTTCTCTCATATGATAACCTCCTTTATAAATCAAAAACGATAATGGTTATTATTTCTATAATTATATTATACCATTATTTCCCTTGCAATCAAGTGTTTTCTGAAAATTTAACCTAGATTCTACATTTGTAACATAATAGTCTATAACTTCCTTTATTTACTAGTAAAATCGCTTAAGTATTTTTAAAGTTTTATTGTTTCAAGCGTCCTTTCTATCATCATTAAAGTCTTTGTATTCAACAAACGATTTTCATATCCAATCAAACGATAACCTTTGATATGTGCCAGATTAAACTCCACTTGCAACTTAACATCCTTAGCCACGGTATATAATGTTCCGCCCATTTCCTCTAAAGACCATTGTTATGACAACTCAAGTTCCCAAGAAGGGTAACGAATTTACCGTATATAAGGTTGGAAATGCTCTAAAGAACCAAGCAAAAGTGATAGAAGCTTTTGATATGAGTTAATTCCTAAAAAGAGCATCTAGCCCTAAGGTAATCCTTAGAAAGCAGATGCTCTTTATTATCATATTTCACTTATTCCACACATTTCATATAATCTTCTTCAATTTTTCAATTAAAGCAATATCCGCTGGTAACCAGTCCACACTGTCTAAGTTTTCTTTGGTCAACCATTTTGATGCCATATGTTCATGGAAAGATAAATCGCCGGATACAATTTCACAGAAAAAGCAATCCATCTTCAAGTGAAATTGAGGATAATCATATTCTACGGTATCGACCAGTTCTCCCACTTCAATCTTTACATTCAGTTCTTCCTTGATCTCCCGTTTTAAGGCCTGCTGGGGCGATTCGCCAACTTCCATCTTCCCTCCAGGAAACTCCCAAAAGCCTTTAAAATCACCATATCCTCGTTGGGTTGCAAGTATTTTATCCTTGTTTTTTATAATAGCTGCCACTACATGAATTGTCTTCATTTTTCTCTCCATAAGTTCTACTAGAAAAATATCTATATAATATCTTTCTCTCCTAGGATTGAAAGAATTCATTCTATCATGAATAAAAAATCTTGTTCATGATCTTGATGCTCCGAACTCTTATGCATACTAGCATGCATATACTTCACTATGCTTTCATTCTATCATGATCAAAAATCATGTTCATAATCCTGATGCTCCGAACTCTTATGCATACTAGCATACATAGACCTCACTATGTTTTATTATATCATAACATCTTTCTTACAATCACCATTTCACATTTTTTATTAAATACATAGCCTGGTATCCATGATATTTAATAAAATTCCATTTTTTTCTCTGTGCCTCCTTTAGCCCCTCATAAAATTGAACTGTTTTTTCATAGTCTTCCTTTGTGACTTCCGCCTTTCCGTAACGGTATTTCATAAAGATATGAGCAATATCCAAAAATGTTATCCCCTTATAAATATAATCCTTATTTACTCGATCTGCGAAGCTTAAAATTGTATCACTGGAATGTAACTCATATCCTTCCAACTGAAAACTCCAGAGAATCCCAAGGAAGGTCTGGTACATACTTTTCGCCCAATCCGCCTTTTGAAATCTCTTCTTATATCGATATCTTAGCCACAGGTAGTAAGCAACTAGGGAGAAGATTAATAAAAACAAAGCTCCAAGGGCAATCAAGACAGGCTTAATAATCCTTTTATAATTAAAACCCCTGGTCTCTATAGCTTGGTTGCTAATAAAACTTTCCTCTATACTCCCCTTGGCCAATTCCTCAAAGAAATCTTCCTCATTTTGATATATATAATAATCTTTATTGTTTGTTATTTCTTTTTGTGCATTTCTTTTGTTTTCTGGCCAAGCATTGTATCTGCTACTATAATAAACAGGGGTGGCTTCAAAGGGAATCCATCCAACACCTTCTAGATAAGCTTCTGCCCAGGCATGAGCTTGGTTACTCTTTATTAGATAATTCTTATCCTCATCTATTTGATCATAATCCAGTACAAATCCTTCCACATATCTGGTGGGTACACCAATACATCTTGCAAGAACCGCCATAGATGTTGCAAAGGATGTACAATATCCTTCCATACTTTCAAAAAGAAAATAATCTACAAAATCCCATTTTTCAGGAGCCTGTTCTGGATATAAGGTATAGTTATAATTCTTTAGATAGGCTTCTATGGCCTTTAACTTATCATAGGTGGAATTATAATTTTTCGTTATTTCATATGCCAGATCCTCCACCCGTTTAGGAAGGGAATCCGGTAGTTGAGTGTATTCTTGCTGAATATGCTTGGCTCGTTCTTTTAAGGCATTATTTAAATCCTCAAGGCTTTGAATGGAAAATGATATGTTATGATTCTCAACCCAATTCACACTTTCACTATTTTCCTCATAATGATTTTCATAGGAAAAGCCATCGGATTTCCTCAACATCTCTTGAAATGCTTCTCCATTTAAGTTCATTTCATAATAATTCAGCCGATAAGTAGTTCCCTTCGATACGGCTTTGGGAAAGACAATATTGGCCTCATTGGTATTGGGATGCTTCTCTTTACTAAGAACCCATATGAAATGGGTTTTGGTGGGATAAAATAAGGCTGTCGTTTTTATCAAATGATATTCTATATGTATTTTTCGCGACTTAACAAATTGATGATTTTCTAATATCTCTGGATCCTGTCTAGATAGGGCATAAAAAAGTTCCGCATAATCAAGAAGGTATTCGTTTTCACCGGAATTGCTGGTCTCCTTTCCTTTTTCCCACCGATCTCCGATGTACTTATCACGGACGAAACCAGTTAAATAGACACTGGAATTCTTACTTACCTCTCTAACCTTAAGAGCCACTTTTGAATCTTCTTGTAAATCAGAAGTGCTTAAATCTCCGCCGTCATCCGAATAACCGACAAAGGATAATAGGGAATCATTCTCTTTCTGGAAAGCATAATCTAGGTTAATCTGTATCATCTCAACTTTTTCTTTCATAAAGCTGAAAAAAGTTTTTACGCCTTTCCATTGAATTGGCTCATCTTTCGATGGTAGACAGATGGCTAATATAGTCAGTAATATACAAACTGGTATGAGATAAAGAAAACCTCCTTTGTTATCCTTTCTATCCACTTTTTTGTTATTTACCATAATATTAACTTCGGTGATAATGCTAATCATGTAAAAAAATATGATTCCAATTACCATTTTTGAAAGATCAATTTGATTGAAGGCAAGAATAAATAGTGAGACTGTTAATAATAGGGCCAAAGCCAATTTGGCAAAGGGTATCTTCATGATCAAATAAAATAGGAGGCTAGCAAAAAGATTGATAAGGATTAGAATTCCTATGGCATAGGAGAGATTATATAATGGATCTGTTCCATTATAAATCTTACACCAATGAATTAACCCTTTGATCCACTCCCATATATTGATCTTATAAAGCCAAAGTATCATTCCTATGATAGCGATAATGGTAAAAAGAATCAGATAACTAATCCCATTCTTTTTATTCTCATCCAATAGGAAAATCCCCATAGAAAAAATTATGGTTGAAATCATGGGGATAAGGATAAAAACTTTTAAATGAAAAAGAGTATTTAGAGCCAGAGATAGAGCCAGACTTAATGCCATACTTAAGATAGCATGATAGATTCGATATTGTTTTTCTTTGTGTCCATGCATAACTCTAAACCTCCTTTATGATAAAATGGAAGCGACTTCATCCCCTGGTAAGACTTTATATACTTTAACCCCTGCCATAGTTAGGTCTGAAATCCTTTGATTACTTTCCTTTGTATTATCGTCACTGATAAAAAGAATACAAACTTGATTTCTTGAAGCAACTGCCCCTATGGATGTCAGGTATATATCCTTGTCTAAAACATGGGTGGCTATAACATAAAAATCGCCCTGATCACCAGACATGGTATATTCTTTTACATATTCACTAATCGAGCCTTTGGCATCAAACCGAATGCTTGCACAGGCCTTATAAAACTGTTGGAACTCCTTTTTAGAGGAGATCACCATTTGCTTTTTCCCATTAAATTCATAAATAACCTTAACCGGTATTGATTTTAATGAATAATAATTGGCGATTGCAAGAATGGATTCAATAATCTGATCCTCTGTTATAATGGTCAATAATTCATCCTCATTCACCTTCTTAAGATCCATAAAAAGAACAATTTTATTTTCCGGCTTTGGCTGATATTTACGGCTTAAAAACTCTCTTTGTTTTGCCGATGCTTTCCAATGGATTAACTTTTTGCTATCTCCCGGATTATATTTACGCAGTTCTATATCCAATTCATCCTCTGGAGCATACATAGACCAAATTGGATATTTCAAATCAAATTGTGGGGGAGCAATTGAAAGACTTTTCAACTCTACCACCCTTGGCATAACTACGACATTTAACTTGCTTCGAATCGGATATGTAATCTGAAATAAAAATAAAAAATCCGTGACTTCAATGGAATCGATTCCCACAAAATATTCCCCTCGATAATTACATTTTAACCTAGCCTCGATTTTTCTTTGTTCACCAGGAAGAAGATTGTACTCCATATTGCTTTGTGCATCTTCAATCACAGATTTATCTTTTAGAAAATTTACTTTTACATTGCTATAAGTAATAAAATCTTCATTGGCTATGGTAGAGGAATAGGGTACCCAGTCACCTTTCATAATCATATGTTGATCTATAGACTGATATATTTTAAACCTTATATACACAAAGAGGGTATAGGCAAAGGATACCACAGGAATAAATAGAGATAGATAAAAAAGAGCGTAGGAAATGTTGCCTCCATAAAAGGAAGCAAAAATTCCACAAGCAATAATAAATAAAATACAAATCATACGATTGACTATCATGAATCGATCCAGCTCCTTATGATAATACAGGCACAGGAATCTTTGCCAGGATCCCTTTCATAATCTTTTCTGGTGACTGATGGGTTGATTTAGTTTCTGGGGATAAAATGATACGGTGGCTAATTACCGGTAAAACCATTTTTATAATATCATCTGGGATACAATAATTCCTTCCTCGAAGATAGGCCTCTGCTTGCGCAGCTCGAAGAAGTGCTAAGGTTGCCCTAGGGCTAGCTCCTAGATAAATATGATTATCCTTTCTCGTTTCCTGCACAATCTTAACTACAAATTGAATAAGGTCCGAATCAACCTTTACTTCTTCCACTTCCTTTTGCATTTGGATAATTATTTCGCCATCAATTACTGGATTTAGTTTACTGGTTAATTTATGGCTTAGAAAATTTTCTACCATGGATCTTTCATCTGAAAAATCAGGATAACCTATGGATAGTTTCATCATAAAGCGATCCAACTGAGCTTCTGGAAGATTATATGTACCAAGAAAATCTACTGGGTTTTGTGTTGCTATAACCATAAATGGTTGTATCAGGGGATAAGTTACTCCATCAACGGTTACCTGTTTTTCCTCCATAGCCTCCAATAAACTTGCTTGGGTCTTTGGGGAGGTGCGATTGATTTCGTCTGCTAAAATAATGTTGTTCATAATCGCACCCTTAGAATACTGAAATTGCCCTGTCTGCATATTGTAAACCGATAAACCAGTTACATCACTGGGTAGGGTATCCGGTGTAAACTGTATTCGTGTAAATCCACAGTGAATCGTCTGGGCAAGAGCTTTTGCCAAAGTAGTTTTTCCCACACCGGGAACATCTTCTAACAGTAGATGTCCTCCAGCTAATAGGGTTACCACGACAAGTTCTATGGTTTCTCTTTTTCCAACAATAATCTCTTCAATGTTATTAATAATATCCTTTACCTTGTTTTGAAGCTCCATCTCTTTGTCTCCCTCATTTTTTATACTCTAATTGCACACGGATGATTTCTTATTATTCCTTTTATCCTTTTACCTTATCAATCATCATTATTACTAGCAAAACGAACACCGCAAAGCCTTACATATCAAGGCTTACAGCTTATCGATCATCCTGATTACAAATTATACAAACTGGCACACCAACGTCCCAAAGTTAATATCGGGGATGTTCATACTGTTTTCAAACTATACAAGCTAGCTCATCAACTAGTATCTAAACATGGTGTGTCTCATTTTTAAATTCAATTCAAAAAATTTCTTCTTTAAATTTACTTCTTTTTATTAGCTGGGCTCATATGACCAACCACAATCACCATGATAAATCATCTGCTTGGTCATTCCTCCATCTACGGTAAAGTTTTGACCAGTGATAAAACTGGCTTTTTCACTACAAAGGAACAAAACCATCTGGGCAATGTCATCTGGATTCCCAATTCTACCTGCAGGATGTTGAGATATATCTTCTTCTGAGTGATTTGGTTTATAATCTTCTTCCTTCTGGTAAGTGCCCGTATCGATCCAACCGGGACTTATGGCATTAACCCTGGCCTTGCCCGCTAAGGTGACACTCATGCCATGAGTCAAGGATAGAATACCACCTTTTGCTGCGGTATAACTTTCCGTATCCGCTTGTGACATAAAAGCTCTTGTAGATGCAATATTTACAATGGACGCCCCCTGATTAAAATAAGGCATTAGAAGCTTTGTCAAATAAAATGGGGCACTAATTCCAAGGCGTAATACATAGTTAAACTCTTCGTAACTACAATGATTTAGCCCTCCCTTGCCAATACATGCATTATTGACAAGGATATCAACATGAGAATGAAACTTTACAAGCTCTTCTACAAACTCTTCTATCACCGTTTTTTCTGTTATATCCCCTGCAAAAAAATAAAAACGCTCCTTATTAAATTTACTTTCCAGCCTTTTTCCAGCTTCTATATCCCTATCAATTACCGCAACAAAATCTCCTTTTTCCCATAATCGTTCTGTGATACAACGGCCAATCCCATTAGCACCACCTGTTACGATACATACCCTTCTTTTCATAAAACACCTCTACCTTTCATAATCAATCCTCTATATTATTTGTATCATGTAACGCTACTAGCTTTATCTCACCAGAGTTTATAAGCTTCTATATTTCCAACTATTATACAACGATATACACCCACCTGTAGACTAAAATCTTCATATCATTTACATTATATTTATAGTACTAATTTTAACAGCCCAGTAAATACTTGGCAAACAATTTATAGATAAATAAACATAAACTAGTAAATGAATTTTTTAAAAGCGGAAACAAAAGAAATTATAAAAATATATTAAAGATTATAATTTGCCACAAAAGATGTACCATACATAGAAATAGAAATTCCAGATTTATATATATTATAATTATTGCATATATATACTCTTGCGTTATAATAAAACTATTGTAAACTTAATTGATTTCGTTCTATCCCATAATGACAACATTACTTAGAGGAGAAGATGACAAAATGAAAAGTTTTAACAAAAAAGAATTTCGCCATGGTTTAAAACGAGGCCTACCCATTGCCATGGGATATCTTCCTGTTTCCTTTACCTTTGGTTTAATGGCTGTCTCCGGTGGGCTACCCATCTGGATGGCGGTTTTTATTTCACTGTCCAATCTAACTTCTGCCGGACAATTTGCTGGTACCAATCTTATCCTCATGGGGGCAGGATTTTTAGAAATTACTATGACTACCTTTATCATCAATATTCGATATATGTTAATGTCCCTTTCCCTAACCCAACGTTTGGATAAGGCCATGTCTTTGCCAAAGCGCATGATGGTTGCCTTTGGTGTAACGGATGAAATATTCTCCGTCGCCTCAATGGAGCAAGGAACCCTAACCTTCTCCTTTCTAATTGGCCTTATCATCGGACCCTTAATCGGCTGGACAAGCGGCACTTTCCTAGGTGCCTTAATCTGTACTTCTCTTCCGGAAAGTTTGAGTAGTGCTATGGGAATAGCTCTTTACGCTATGTTCATCGCCATTATCATTCCTCCGGCCAAGAAGTCCAGACCAGTTACCATTATCATACTGCTCTGTGTAGGAATCACCGGTATTCTTAAATACCTTCCACTCTTTAGAGCGATATCCTCAGGATTTCGGGTAATTATTGCATCCATTTTAGGAGCTGGAATGGGAGCCTGGCTATTTCCCATAGATCAAGATGTGGAGAAAAATAACAAACAGGAAGGAGTAAACCAATGCAATTAGAGAGAGCATTTTTGGCCATGATTTTAATGGCACTGGTTACCTACATACCAAGAGTTTTACCAATAGTTATTTTTCGTAAAGAAATTAAATCAAAATACATAAAATCATTCCTTCAATATGTACCCTTTGCCGTTCTAAGTTCCCTAACCTTCCCAGATATTTTTTCTTCTACTGGAAATCTTACTTCGGCAATCTGTGGCACCTTGGTAGCTCTTTGGCTTTCCTATCGTGAAAAAAGCCTTGTGGTAGTTGCCATCAGTGCTATTGTTACGGTCTATCTTACTGGGCTCTTCTTGTAAGTTAATCATAGATTCCTTCTTGGGTTTTAGATTAAGTAAGAAAACAAAAGATTGATTAGCTGTATCCTGTTCTTTTCCATAAGGATGTTTAACCCTAACCTATCTCTAAATTTCAAACTAAAAAAATAGATAATTAGACACAAAAGGATTAAGATAAAATACGCTATCATAATCGCCCTTCTGTATAATATAATGTATCAATCAGACATAAAGTGGTGAATCTATGAAAAAAGTGCTTTTGAAAACTGTGATAATCAGCGTTTTTATTTTATTAATACCCTTTATCATAACATTACTGGTTACC
The DNA here is from genome assembly GCA_012839085.1 of Clostridiales bacterium. GTDB lineage: Bacteria > Bacillota > Clostridia > Lachnospirales > Lachnospiraceae > Mobilitalea. Next base: position 6,156 of record DUNZ01000114.1, on the reverse strand, counting down.
GATCATAAATCAAAACAGTTTTCCATTCATGATTTTGAGATATATTACGAAGCCAATGGTAGTAAAAAGAAACTAGAATTTGAAGAATATTTAATGGGAGTTGTAGCAGCCAATATGCCTGCCGGCTATGATATTGAGGCCTTGAAGGCCCAAGCTGTCATTGCAAGAACCTATGCACTCTACAATATTGCCCTGCTTTTTGATGAAATGTCCCATGGCACAAGCTATACCACATCGGAATTAGGTCTAGCCTATATCAATATGGAAGACATGAAACAATACTGGACTAGTGATGACTATCTCACCCATTTTACTAAAATAGAAAACTGTGTTTATGGTACAAAAGACGAGATTCTGGTATATCAAAACGATTTAATTCTCCCAGTATTTTTTGATACCGGTTGTGGATTCACCAGAAATGCCTCCGAAGCCTGGGGAGTCGATATTCCATATTTGGTAAGTGTACCAAGCAAACAAGATGTTACCTCCACAAGTTATTTAAAAATCACCGAATATTCCAAAGAGAACCTGGTTTTATTACTTGAATCCTATTATTCCAATGTTGATATTTCAGAGGCAAGCTTCTTTGATGATGTACGTGTTACAGAACGAGACAGTACGGGGTATGTAACAAAAGTAAACCTTGGTAATCACACCGTGTCCGGTGAGGAATTTACCAAGGTAATAGGTTTGAACTCCAATCATTTTTATATCGAAGACTATGAAGATAAAGTTAGACTTATCTGTAATGGAGTAGGACACGGAGTCGGTCTTAGCCAATACGGTACCAACGCTATGGCTTTGGAGGGCAAGACTTATGAAGAAATCTTAAAGCATTATTATACTGGTGTTGAGCTAGTTAATATTGGTAAGGATGAATAGAATATTACTTATAATCGTTTGATTATACCAAGTAATAGCCTAACCGTATTCTTTATAGCGATTTCCTCAAACTCAGCATAGGCCATTTCTGCGCTTTGATCTGCCTTATCTGAAATGGCTCTTACAATTAAAAAAGGTATTTGGTTTAAATAAGCAGCTTGAGCAATAGCAGCACCTTCCATTTCAGTGCAATAACCATCAAATTGACTGACTAACCATTCCTTCTTTCTACGATCACTAATAAACTGATCCCCTGTAACAACTCTACCAGTATGAATACCAATTTCGGGTATTTCCTCCCTACATACTTCTTTTGCTAAGGAAACTAATTTTTGATCAGCAAAGAAGATAGACGTCTCCATTCTAGGGATGATACCTGCTTCGTAACCAAATCCTGTAGCATCCATATCATGCTGTAGTGCATCTGTTGATAATACAATATCTGCTATATTAATTTCATTTCTTAAAGACCCTGCAACACCTGTATTGATAACAACATCTACTTGGAATCGATCTACTAAAATCTGTGTACATATTGCTGCATTAACTTTTCCTATTCCACTTCGGACGATTACCACTTCTTTTTCATCGATGAAACCCAAGCAAAAATCCATGGCAGCAATTTTTTCTACCTTTATATCTGACATATGTTCTTTTAGTTTATTAACTTCTTCATCCATGGCACCAATGATCCCGATTCTATTCATTTTTCTCCTCCAAAATAATTAAATTATAATAGCTTGTTAAAAGCCACATTAATGAATAATGTGGCTTATCTTTTCCCATCATTATTTTATCCTAAGATATACTTTTTTACAATCCTAAGAGTAAATTACATTTTTTCTAGAAAAATCACCGATATTTTCCATATTCATAAAAAAATCACAGAAATTCATTTGCAAAAACATACTTTGTGAGATACAATGTATTCGGTTATGGGATAAGATACATATAAGCACTTCCCATATCATAAGCACAAGCATTATTCCAATGGAGGTTATAATAATGAAGCGAATCGTACTAACCGGTGGGGGAACAGCCGGTCACGTTACTCCATGTATTGCGCTTTTACCATCGTTAGCAAAAGAAGGTTATGATATACAATACATTGGTTCCTATCAGGGAATCGAAAGAAAATTAATTGAAGAATATGGGATCCCCTATCATGGAATTTCTTCTGGTAAATTAAGAAGATATCTCGATCCTAAAAATTTAACGGATCCCTTTAGAGTACTAAAAGGTTATATAGAAGCTCGTAAATTATTAAAAAGGTTAAAACCAGATGTTTTATTTTCAAAAGGTGGCTTTGTTACAGTCCCTGTTGTACTTGCAGCAAAAAAATATCATATACCTGTGATTATCCATGAATCGGATATGACCCCGGGATTGGCAAATAAAATTGCAATTCCTGCTGCCAAAAAGGTATGTGCTAATTTCCCAGAAACCATGAAATACTTACCCCCGGAAAAAGCTGTACTTACCGGAACACCCATCCGTAAAGAACTATTTTCTGGAAATAAGATAAAGGGCTTAGATTTTTGTGGTTTTACCGCTAACAAACCTGTGATTCTTATTATCGGTGGTAGTTCTGGATCCAGAGCCATCAATCAAGTGGTACGGGATATGCTCCCTACATTAATTCGAGACTATCAAATCATACATTTGTGTGGAAAAGGAAATATCGATGAAAAACTAGAAGGTAAAAGCGGATATGTACAATTTGAATACATTAAGAAGGAGCTTAGTGACTTATTTGCAGCTGCCGACCTTGTGATTTCTAGGGCTGGTGCCAATGCAATTTGCGAACTTCTAGCCCTTCGCAAACCCAACATATTAATACCGCTACCCCAAGGTTCCAGTCGTGGAGACCAAATACTGAATGCAGAATCCTTTGAACGTCAAGGTTACTCCTATGTTCTAAAAGAAGAAGATTTAAGTGTCTCCAGCCTTTATCAATCCATTAAAACTGTAATGGAAAAAAGACAAGAGTTTATACAAGCCATGAATAAAAGTGAATTGAATAATTCCATTGAAACCATTATTCAATTAATTAAAGAAACACAAAAATAGGGGCTAATTATAATTTTTAGATGTTTTAAAGGCTCCTAAAAAATGAGCTTATGATTGTTAAGTGAAAATGTAAGTCAATAGAAGTAAAAATATAAGACTATAAAAGTAAAAATATAAGACTATAGAAGTAAAAATATAAGACTATAGAAAAGCGTGTGAATTATTATCCATAAAAGACCCTTTTGTCGCCATGAATAATAATCACACGCATTTTTTTAACAAATTTTTTTTGCAATTTCTTCTGCCATAGCTGCTGCCTCTCCATCTTCATATTTTCCTGCTTTCCAGGTCATGGAGATCTTATCATTCTTATACCTAGGAATTAGGTGGATATGATAATGGAATACGGTTTGTCCTGCTGCCTCTCCATTATTCTGAAGCATATTCAAACCATCACATTGAAGTTCATCCTGAATTGCCTTTGCAACCTTCTTTGCTACTGCCATAACCTTGCTTGCTGTATGGTCATCCATTTCATATAAATTCTTAAAGTGCTTTTTCGGTAACAGAATGGCATGTCCCTTTGCTGCAGGAGAAATATCCATAATCACTTTAAAATTATCATCTTCATAAATAGTAGCCGATGGTATCTCCCCAGCATTGATTTTACAAAAAACACAATTCTCTTGCATATCAACACCTCCAATTTATTTATTAAAATAATATTGCAAAATTTACCATATATTGATAGTATTCTATTTAAGATATATCTTAATTTCGTTAAGAAGGAGGTAAACCCATGTTTTCAGAATCTGATCATCATATGCGAACGAATCTCATAAAGAATAATCCTGAATTTGAGTGCCTTGTTCAGGAAATTTTAGCAGACCATAAACGAACCACATCCATTTTCGTCCATGAACTCCGTAATCCTTTATCTTTATTAAAGGGCACCCTTCAGTATATCGAAGCAAAACACCCTGAGACAAAAGAATATAAATATTGGAGCCAACTTAAGGAACTCATTGAAGATATGGAACATATGATGACGGATGCTTCTCTTCTAAATAATTTATCAATCATTAACAAGGAAAAGACTGACCTTTATGACCTGATTCAAAATGTAATCAATAGTTTTATGCCTCACGCTTCCAGTCAAAACATTGATTTAAAGCTTATTGTAGAGCCCGGTTGTGAAAAATATTATCGAAATTTCCATTGTGATCCCAATAAATTTAAGCAGGTTTTTTCCAATCTAATAAAGAATGCCTTTGAAGCCACTTCTTCTGGAAATTTCATTCACATAGAATTAGGCCTACTTCCTCAAGAAAATCAAAAGCCCAGTAGTATTATGATGAAAATCAAAGATAATGGTTTCCCGATTCCACAAGATGAAATTGAAACCATCTTTACTCCATTTGTTACATACAAACAAGGTGGAACCGGCGTTGGTCTTGCTATTGTGAAAAAGGTTATTGATCTACATTATGGAACGATCCAAGTTTCTTCGGATCAGAACTTAACATGCTTTACCATTGTTCTTCCAATATAATTAAAGAATATTAAATTGAAAGATTTGATCAAAGGTTCTCAGGGTTTTGAAATTACCTTTTGCCGTAAGATCCCCTGACATAAATGCGCCTTGGAATGTTATTCGTCCTAAAACCAGTTTGTTCATGGTGGCATGAGTTGTTTTTGCGATAACATCAGCATCTGGTTTTTCACCGTAATAACATTTGAGGCCTTTATTATTGATTTCAACCACTAAGGTCTTTTTTACATCCGTTAAGGTAATAGCATAGGATGCATTAAAATCCTCCAAAGGATGGAAGTTATCCTTTAGATTTTTAATAAAATCCTGACCCCCATCTACTTCCCCTTGATCAAGCATTTCTTTAAACATCTTGGTTAGTTCTTCAATATCTTCTTTTTGCTTTCTAACATAAGTATCGTTGGATACATACATAGACAACTGTTCGCTTTCTTGGGGAGTTAAAATAATAGAACTATTTCTTAATAAATTCTGTTTGATTGCCGTATTGCTAACAGGAAGCATCTTCATTTTCTGATGAATCGTACGATAAAAAGATTCTGCTTTCTTTTCAATAATCTGAGCATAATCTCGATTTGTTTCAAATTCTAGGTGATCTTCCACATATGCGCTTAAGCCATCACAGGGAATTCCCCCTAGCATCTCCCAGGCCTTCACTAAGGTCAGCTCTGCATCTCTCTCTCCATAGGTATTGGCCATTACAACAGGCAACATATATATCTTACCTAACTTTTCCTTGTCCCCATAGAGCCAACAAGCATCCAAAAACAGCTGCATTAGGCCTCCAATCCCCATCCATTCAACCGTTGTAGCCAATATAATCCCGTCTACATCCTTTAAAGTTTTCGGTAACATAGCAATGGAGTTCTTTTCCTCGTATAAATTATATCTAGTTACCTCTACCCTGATTTCCTCCAGGACGGTTGTTAATTTATTAATGACATACAAAGTGGGATCTTCAAGTAATCCTCTTCCACCATAATAAATATTAATCTTCATTTAGTACCCCTCTCCTCCTGGATAAGAATTTATATTTTTCTTAATTTGTTCTTTCCTATGGTTCTTTGGCTTTCGATAAAGCAATACTGCAATCAGCAATCCACCAAGAAAACCACCAATATGAGCTATGTTATCAATGCCAGCGCTGGTGTATCCCCCATAGAGACTAAAGATAACAAATAATACAATTTGCCTCGTGCTAATATCCTCCAAATGCCCTTTATTGACAATTAAGATATAGAGGATAGCACCCACCACGCCAAAAATAGCTCCTGATGCACCAATGGAGAATCCGACATTGCCTTTATACATATTATAACTGATAGAAGAAATGGCTGCAATAATTCCAGAACCAAAATAAATGACCAAATAAATCAGCTTTCCTGCTGCTCTTTCCAGATTATCGCCAATAAAAAACAGTACTATCATGTTATTAAATAAATGCTCAAAGCCTCCATGCATAAACATGGATGTTATGATACGGTAATATTCCCCCTTATTCTTAACGTAATACCATGATAGAGCCCCACTCCTTATCATTTCATCGGTACCTCCAAATAAATGGGAGTAATAAAGAATAATAAAGGCTATAACATTTAGCCCAATCATAATGATATTCATTAAAGTGAACCAAGATAACTTCTTGGAGTTTTTTCTTTGGATAGTAGGATTCCTTCCATAGTCATTACTAAAATTTGCATAGGAATCTGTCC
>DUNZ01000113.1 GCA_012839085.1 Clostridiales bacterium | reverse complement strand
GTGTTTTAAAAATTGGATTTATTTGTTTGGTCATCTCCTTAACTGCCTTTCTATCCATGTCGGAAAAGAAGGTTAGCGGTGAAAAGCTTGTGACCTATGAGGAGGAGAAGGGGAATTCCTACGGGGAGAATCTAGGACAAGCCTTGGATCTGAAATCTTCTATCATCATATCCCTTGGTTTGGCTAGCTCCATTAGCATAGGAAAAATAGGCCGTAAGCTTATGATATAATAATTCAATTTTAAACTTGACAATACAAGTATAATTGTATACAATGATACAAATTTGACCTTAGCGTCTAGTATCATGGTAGAATGGAGATGTACATATGAAGCAGAGAAAAGTATTTATTAACCCACATACAAATTTACTCCAATTACAGGAGCCAATTTACCAGCTGGTCGATGTGGATCGGCCCAACACATTTCGAAATCTGTTTCCCTATGATGAAGTACCCAAGGTGGCTTTTAATGATCGCATCGTCCCCCACAATATGCCGGATGATATCTTTATTACTGATACCACCTTCCGGGATGGTCAACAATCCAGAGCTCCCTATACAACAGAACAAATCGTAACCATTTTTGATTACTTACATCGATTGGGTGGGCCAAAAGGAATCATTCGTCAGAGTGAATTTTTCTTATACAGTAAGAAAGACCGGGATGCCGTATACCAATGTTTGGAGAGAGGATATGAGTTTCCGGAAGTAACCTCCTGGATTAGGGCAAGTAAAAAAGATTTTGAATTGGTGAAGGAAATTGGTTTGAAGGAAACGGGGATTTTAGTTAGCTGTTCCGACTACCATATCTTTTATAAAATGAAAATGACCAGAAAAGAAGCCCTAAAACATTACCTAAGCGTAATCAAAGAATGTCTTGAAACAGGTGTTGCCCCTCGCTGTCATTTGGAAGATATCACAAGATCGGATATTCATGGTTTTGTCATTCCTTTCTGTACGGAGTTGATGAAATTAAGCGAAGAATACAAGATGCCTGTAAAAATAAGAGCCTGTGATACCATGGGTTATGGGGTAAACTTTTCAGGAGCTGTGATTCCTCGTTCCGTACAGGGAATTATTTATGGACTAATCACCCATGCTGGTGTTCCATCCAAGTGGCTAGAATGGCACGGCCACAATGATTTTTATAAGGCGGTTACCAATTCTACCACTGCTTGGTTGTATGGAGCCGCTGGAGTGAATTGTTCCTTATTTGGAATTGGTGAAAGAACTGGAAATACCCCCTTGGAGGCCATGGTCTTTGAATATGCTCAATTAAAGGGAACCTTGGATGGTATGGATACGACTGTAATCACGGAATTAGCGGAGTATTTTGAAAAGGAAATCGGCTATCGTCTTCCTTCCAGGACTCCTTTTGTTGGTAAGAATTTCAATGTGACTAGGGCAGGAATCCATGCCGACGGATTACTGAAAAATGAAGAGATTTATAATATATTTGACACCGAGAAGTTTTTAAATAGACCAGTATTGGTTGCGGTATCCAATACTTCAGGACTAGCCGGAATCGCCCACTGGATCAATACTTTCTATAAACTAAAGGATGATAGGGCAGTGGATAAGAGCCATCCCCTTGTGGCCTATGTAAAGGCTTGGGTGGATCAGGAATATGAGGATGGCCGGGTTACTGTGATCACCGATGATGAGTTAATAGAAGTCATCCAGAAGGCACAAGAGGAATTGGGAGTAAAAGTTGTATAAATTTAATTCCTATGCAGTTAGGATTTGACATTAGGATTAGAAATACATACAATAGAAAATGGACAATATGATACTACAAATAAACAAGGTGCTTTAGTGAAAGCTGATCTTTGCCTTACTAACCCTTGTAAATGAATTGGAGGATTGTAATGGTTTCTAGAGAAAAAATTGAATTAGCAAAAGAGAGATTTGGTCAATTACTTGAGGAACAGTTGAAAAGAGTAGAGAACATGAAAGCCCAGGGAGATTTTATTGATTATAAGTCCTTGGATCAGATTATTATCGGCGTTTGTGGTGGAGATGGCATTGGACCAGCAATCACAGCCCAAGCAGAAAGAGTTTTGAAATATCTTCTTAAGGATGATGTGGCTTCCGGAAGAATTGTTTTTAGAAACATAGAAGGTCTAACCATTGAACGAAGAGCAGAAGAAAATGCAGCTATTCCACCGGCAGTATTAGAAGAAATCAAAAAGTGCCATGTAATATTAAAAGGACCTACCACAACACCAAGAAAAGGGGATCCTTGGCCAAATGTAGAGAGTGCCAATGTTGCCATGAGAAAAGAGTTGGATCTATTTGCCAATGTAAGACCAGTTCGTATTCCTGAACAGGGTATTGATTGGACTTTCTACAGAGAAAATACCGAAGGTGCTTACGCAGTTGGTAGCAAGGGAATTCATGTTACAGAGGATTTAGGAGTTGACTTTACCGTTGTAACTAGCCAAGGAACAGAGAGAATCATTCGTGCTGCTTTTGAATTTGCTAAAGCCAATGGTAAGACTAGAGTAACTGCCGTTACTAAGGCCAATATTATTAAGACCACCGATGGTAAATTCTTGGATATCTTTAGGGAGATTGCGAAAGAGTATCCAGATATCACAGCCGATGACTGGTACATCGATATTATGACTGCGAAATTAGTTGATGAGAAGAGAAGGAAAGACTTCCAAGTAGTTGTTCTTCCCAATCTTTACGGTGATATTATTACGGATGAAGCAGCAGAATTCCAAGGCGGTGTTGGAACAGCAGGAAGTGCCAATATTGGTAAGAAATATGCAATGTTTGAAGCGATTCATGGTTCTGCTCCTCGTATGGTACTGGAGGGAAGAGACAAATATGCTGACCCTTGTAGTATGATTCGTGCAGGGGCAATGCTTCTGTCCCATATTGGATATAATAAGGAAGCAGAACAATTATACAAAGCTTTAGATATTTGTACAGTATCAGAAAAGAAACTAGTGATTACCGGAAGGGATACCGGTGCAACTGGTGAGGAATTTGCCGATTATCTAATGGAAACCATAGAGGCAATGAATAATTAAGGAGGGACATCCTTGGCAGAACAGTATCTTCAAATAGATGCTGCAGATAAATATTCTTTAACGGGTAGGGTGTTTCATAAGATACGGGAAGATATATTGGCCGGAATATATAAAGAGAATGATGAGCTGAGGGAAAATACCATAGCAAAGGTACTCGGAGTAAGCCGTACCCCGGTCAGAGAAGCATTAAGGCAGCTTGAATTAGAAGGTTTGGTTACAATTATACCGAATAAAGGAGCTTATGTTACAGGAATCACATCGAAGGATATTCGAGATATCTATGTAATACGTTCCTATTTAGAAGGCTTATGTGCAAAATGGGCTTGTGAAAACATCACCAATGCACAAATTGAGGCTTTGGAAGAAGTCTTGTATCTTTCGGATTTCCATGCTAGAAGAAGTCATATGAAACAATTGGTTGAGTTAGATAATAAATTCCATGAATTGATTTATAAGGCTTCGGGCAGTAAGATTTTGGAACATGTATTATCCGATTTTCATCATTATGTGGAAAGAGTAAGAAAGATTACCTTATCCATGCCTTCAAGGGCTTCAAAATCCAGTGCAGAACATGCCGCTATTCTTGATGCAATTAAGCAGAAGAATGGAGAATTGGCAGAAGCCCTGGCTCATGAACATATTATGAACACCATACAAAATATCAGCGAACAAGGTTTATGCAAATAAAATTTGTATAAAACCTGTTGCAAAAAAGATGGGTATACAGATATAGTTCCAATCCACCGTTAGAAAACCCCAGTTGTGAATTGTCTTGTCTTAAACGGTCAATATGAATCCATTTTATTAAGAAGACAATTCATAAAAGGTTTTTGTTATTGGTAAGATGGAGCATATGATCTGTATACCCCTTTTAAATTAAATGCTTAAACATAAGAGCATAAACTTAAAAGCATAAACTTAAAAGCATAAACTTAAAAGCTTAAACTTAAGAACTTAATCTTAAGTACTAAAACTTAAAAGCTGGAATGATTAACCTAATTATCTTCGGCTAGAAGTTCCCATTGTTCCAGTAGGACTTCTAGTCTGGCTTCCAGTTCTTTCTTTTCATTATTTAGTTCAATTAATCTTTCCACATCGGTATAAATCTCTTCTTTTGTAAGGAGAATATCAATCTCATCATTTCTAGTCTCTAATTGGGAGATTTCATCCTCAATCTTTCTTAAGTCATTTTTTCTCTTTCTTTCCCTTGCTTGTTCCTCTTTTTGTTGATGCCAACTAAGTTTGTTTGCACTGGGTTCTGCTGGGGAACTAGTAGAGGAAACAAAGGGGGATGAGGCGGGAAAGTCTCCTGGCTTTCCTGACCTTGCCTGGGTCTGATCCATATTTTCCCCAAGGTATGCAGCTTCAACTTCCGGCTTCTTCTCTAAATAATAATCATAGTTACCGATATAATTCAGCAAGGTTTGACCGGTGAGATCTAGAATTCGTGTGGCGGTTTTATTAATAAAGTAACGGTCATGGGATACATATAAAACAGTACCACTATAGTTATTTAAAACATTTTCAAGAATTTCCTTTGAAGCTATGTCCAAATGGTTGGTAGGCTCGTCCAGAATTAATAGGTTTGCCTCGGAGAGCATTAGTTTGGCTAAAGCTACTCTTCCTCGTTCTCCACCGCTAAGATCCTTAATTCGTTTAAATACATCATCATCGGTAAATAGGAAGGCAGCAAGAATGTTTCGAACAGCGGTATTGTCCAGATGTGGATAGGTATCCTGCAACTCATCAAAGAGGGTTTTTTCCGGGTGTAGCACCTGATGTTCCTGGTCATAATATCCGATTTGTACCTTAGTACCCAAGCGGATTTCCCCATCATCTGCCTCAACCTGACCGTTGATGATTTTCAGTATTGTGGTCTTCCCGGTTCCATTGTTTCCGATAATTGCGACTTTTTCTCCCCGTTTGATTTCAAAATTTAGATTGGAAAACAGTTGTAAATCTCCATAGGATTTAGCTAAACCACTAACGCTAAGTACATCATTTCCACTGATAATCCTAGGCTCAAGTTCAAAATGCATTTGTGGAGTATGTTCCATTGGTTTTTCAATTCGTTCTATTTTATTTAGAAGTTTTTCTCGGCTCTCAGCTCGGCGGATGGATTTTTCCCGATTAAAGGAACGAAGTTTTGCAATAACTTCTTCCTGACGCTTAATTTCTTGTTGTTGATTTAAGTACTGCTTCATCAAGGCATTTTGAAGCATGGATTTTTTATTTACATAATCGGAATAATTACCATCAAAGGTTATAGCTTTTCTATTTTCAATTTCGATGACCTTATTTACCACCTTATCAAGAAAATAACGGTCGTGAGCAACTACTACAACAGCGCCATTATAATTAATTAAAAAAGCTTCTAGCCAGGCAATGGATATTAAGTCCAGATGGTTAGTAGGCTCATCAAGGAGCATGATATCGGGTTTAGTCAGTAACAGTTTACCCAGAGCGATTCTGGTTTTTTGACCTCCAGATAGGGTGTTAATTTTTTTATCAAATTCATCTTCTGAAAATCCAAGACCTTTTAAAATTCCTGTTACTTCACTCTGATAGGCGTAACCATTTTTAAGCTCAAATTCATGCATCAGACGGGTATAGGTATTAAGCATCTGTTCTAATTTTTCGCCCTTGGCATGCTTCATGTCCTGCTCTAAAGTTCTAATATTCTTATTCAGAGTAATGACATCCTCTTTTACCGTCAGCATTTCCTCATAGATGGAGTTTTCCGACATAAGGTTTTGATGTTGGGCAAGGTAACCTATGGAAGCACCCTTAGCTATGATTACTTCTCCTTCATCAGCACTAAGCTCTCCCATAATTATTTTAAGTAAGGTGGATTTTCCGGCACCATTCAAACCCACAATTGCTGCCTTTTCTCTTTCGTTAATATGAAAAGATACCGATTGCAGTATTTGTGTAGTTCCAAATGACTTGCTTATATTTGTACATGATAAAATCACATAAATCATCCTTTATTTGATATGATTAAATAATACTAAATGTGGCTTAATTTGTCTTTATTCAAATCCTGTATTGTTAGGGTTTTCATACTGATTTATAATAATATTTTGATAACTTATAAGTATAGTTTAAAAGTTTTCACTAATGATATATTTTAGCATATGAGTATGGACAAGTAAAGGAAAGTTAGATTGACTTATTATTAACAATTGCATATAATTAAACTATAATTTTATGAAGGGGGATAACCATTGAGTAAGAAAGAAATTTCCAAAGCCGTTATAAATCGATTACCAAGATACTACAGATATCTAGGCGATTTATTGGAGAAGGACGTTGTAAGAATCTCATCTAAAGAATTAAGCGAAAAGATGAAGGTTACCGCATCACAGATTAGACAGGATTTAAATAATTTCGGGGGATTTGGTCAACAGGGATATGGCTATAATGTGGAGTATCTCCATTCTGAAATAGGTAAGATATTAGGACTGGATCGGAAATATAAAGTGATAATAATTGGAGCAGGTAACCTGGGACAAGCCCTGGCAAACTATACAGATTTTGCCAGACGTGGATTCCAGATTGTTGCTATCTTTGATATAGATCCTAAGATTATTGGAACGAAAATACGTGATATAGAAGTACAGCCCCTAGAACAAATGGAGGAATATATAAAAGATAACGATATTGACATCGCAGCCCTTACGGTTCCCAAAACTAGTGCTCCTTTATTGGCTGCAGATTTGGTATCTTGGGGGATCAAAGGAATATGGAACTTTGCCCCAACAGACTTACATTTGCCCAGTGATGTTACTGTAGAAAATGTTCATCTGGCGGAAAGTCTTATGAAACTTTCTTATCGATTATCAGTAAAAGAGAATCTTAAGAAAAAAGAGGGGTAATGTTATTGGTTCTATGAAAGGCCGGTATTTTATGGGAAGGAAAAGTAAAAAATCAAACTATGCTCAGTTGGTCAAGAACAGGAAAATCCCCATTCTTACACTAGATTCTCGATGGCATGAGATATTTACAGAAAAAGATAAGACTGCAGAAATCAAGGCACTAGAAGTTAAAGTGAATCAGCTATTAAAGCAGCAAGGAAAACTGGTTCACGATATCAAAGATATGAAAAAGCTAAAAAACAAGTTGATCAATGAAATCGTTGAAAATATGGAGATTCGTTCGGATCACCTTGGAAAAGCCAGGGAAAGAAAGCTAGAACGAAACAAGCAATTTATTACGGAATTGAATGATAAGATAAAAAATGCTTCGGAAGAGCTAGCAGATCTACCATATCAGATAAAGGAGGCCAATGAAGAGCTTCTCATTGAGAGTCTCCATATTTTTTATGATCGTATGAATAAAAACAAGGTCCAAATTGAAGAGATTTCTGATTGGATTATGAAGATGAGAAATGAACTGAAGGAAAAAATCGTCTTCAAGCAAGATATGGAAACTATGAATTCCAAGATTTATACTTATATGCATGATTTGCTTGGTCCACAGGTTATGGAGAAGATTGATTCTGAACAAGAGGATTACTAACAGGAAAGGACAAGGTGGTAAGATGGTTACCGGGATTGGGGTAGATTTAATTGAAGTTGACCGGGTAACTAAGGCTTGTGAAAAAGAAGGATTTCTACGAAGGTATTTTACAGAAAAGGAAATCCTTATTATTCAAGAAGATATTCGAAAAGCAGCAGATAATTTTGCTGTAAAAGAAGCGGTGTCCAAAATGTTCGGAACTGGTTTTCGAACCTTTACCCCCATTGACATTGAGGTACTTAGGGATGACCTAGGAAAACCTTATGTAAACTTAAAAGGAGGGGCTAAAGAGTTGGCAAAATCTCAGAATATTAATAAAATTCATGTTTCTATATCCAATACAAAAGATTATGCCAATGCATTTGTAGTAGGGGAATCAATCTAAGTGAGGTGCCGTATGTATTACGCAGTTACTTCAAAAAGTATGAAAATGATCGATGACTATGCCATAGAAGAGATTAAAATCCCTTCTATGGTTTTAATGGAAAGAGCAGCATATGAAACGGTTTCTCATATGAAGAAGGATTTACATAAGAGAGACCGAATATTAGCGGTGTGTGGACCTGGAAATAATGGTGGTGATGGAATTGCAGCAGGTAGAATTCTGTATTTACAGGGCTATCATGTTGCTATTCTTTTTCTAGGGGATGAAAGCAAGGCAAGCAAGGAGACTAAGCTTCAGCTAACCATTGCTAAAAATATTGGGATACCCTTTGTGGAAAGTCATCAGATATGGGATTATGATATCCTTATCGATGCCATTTTTGGGGTTGGCTTATCAAGACCAGTGACAGGAGTTTATGAAGCTGTCATCAAGAATATGAATCAAGGCAATCAAAGGATTTATTCCGTTGATATCCCTTCCGGAATATCAGCAGATCATGGCCAAGTTATGAATGTTGCTGTTAAAGCCAATGTTACCATTACCTTTGGATATGCCAAAATTGGTATGCTTTTATTGCCGGGAGCAGAGTATTGCGGAGAGATTAAGGTAGTAGATATCGGTTTTCCCATAAATGGGGAACAAAAGGCTAAGCTAGATACTTTTTATTATGGTTTGGAAGACTTAAGTCTACTTCCCCTTCGTAAGAAGGATAGTCATAAGGGATCCTATGGGAAGGTACTGGTGATCGCAGGGAGTGAAGGAATGTCAGGAGCTGCTTACTTAGCAGCAAAGGCAGCATATCGAACCGGGGCTGGCTTAGTGAAAGTCCTCACTTCTTCCTCCAATCGGCTAATTTTACAGTCAACGCTATCAGAGGCCTTATTTGAAGCCTATGATGCTTATGGTAAAAGCAATGATGAATGGGAGAAGAGGATAGCTGAGAACTTGTCCTGGGCATCGGTGATTATTATTGGCCCTGGACTTGGTCAGACAGCCTTTACAGAAAAACTTTTAGATTTTGTCCTTATAGAGGCCAAGGTACCAGTGATTATTGATGCAGATGGATTGAATCTATTGGCTAAAAAAATGGATCGTCAGGCTTTGCTGGGGCAAGAAAGAATAAATTTTCTATCCAAACTGCTAAAAGCTCATGCCATTTTAACCCCTCATCCTATGGAATTATCTAGGTTATTAAAAAGGGAATTATCAGAAATATCCAATAATATCATTGACACTGCAAGAGAATGTTCTTATAATAATAAGTTAATATATGTAATGAAGGATGCTCGAACCATTGTAAGTAGACAAGGCAAGCTTTACATTAATATTTCTGGTAATAATGGTATGGCCACCGGTGGAAGTGGTGATGTTTTAACGGGAATTATTGCTGGACTTTATGCTCAAGGGATGGAAGCTTTTGAAGCCTCTTGTCTCGGGGTTTATATCCATGGTTTAGCAGGAGATATTGCAGCTAGCAAACATAGTAATTATTCTATGTTGGCTGGGGATATCGTAGATGCCTTGGGGGATGTTTTCAGAGGTGAAACCTTGAATTTAATGGAGGATAGGGTCTTTGATTATTATAAACCGATGGGTAAGCAGCATCTAAATTAGATCAATAAATAGATATATTATGACTGGAAGTAGGAAGACGGGACTTTAGTGGTGTGAGGTTCATTTATTATAAAGGACTAGTTGAACTCATATATTTTAAATAGATACTTTTTACATTCTGGGAGGATTTTTTTACTTGAAAGGCTTGTTATAGGTATGAATGAGGAACGAATTCTAGGGATTAAGAATAAAATAAATTATTATAGAGTTCAGGCAAATGTTGATTTAAAAGCAATTTGTCATAATATAAGAGAAGTGAAATCTCTTCTCAAAAATGGTACCAAGTTAATGATGATTATAAAAGCCGACGCCTATGGACACGGTGCGGTTCCTGTAGCTAGAGCAATTGATGGGCAAGGCATTGATGCCTATGGTGTAGCAATCATTGAAGAGGCAATCGAACTTAGGGAAGCAGGAATAACCAAACCAATCTTGATTCTGGGATATACCCCAAAGGAGCAGTATGAATTGGTGGTGGCTTACGACGTATCCCAGACAGTTTTCCAATATGAGATGGCAGAGGCTCTATCTGAGGAAGCAAAAAGACAAGGAAAAAAAGCTAAAATTCATATTAAATTAGATACTGGAATGAGTCGAATTGGCTTCTCGGATACAAAAGAAAGTCTAGAAGAAATAAAAGTTATTTCGCAGTTGGATGGAATTGAGATGGAAGGTATATTTTCTCATTTTGCTTGTGCAGATGAGATGGAAAAAACCAATGCAGAAAATCAGTGGAAACGTTATCATGATTTTGTCCAATTAACGGAAAAGGAAAATATACATTTTCCTATCAAACATATCTCCAACAGTGCAGGAATTATTGATATCCCCAAAGCGAATCTTGATATGGTAAGATGCGGAATTATATCCTATGGCATCTATCCATCCAATGAGGTATTAAAAAACAGAATCAAGTTAATACCAGCACTGGAAATAAAAACCCATGTTATATATGTAAAGGAAGTAGAAGCTGGCGTAGGAATCAGTTATGGCGCAACCTATGTGACAAAAAGAAAAACCAAGGTAGCTACCATACCAGTAGGATATGCAGACGGTTATTCAAGAAATTTATCTAATACAGGCAAAGTGATAATCCATGGACAATATGCTCCGATTATAGGTCGGATTTGTATGGATCAATTTATGGTGGATGTAACAGATATCGATGATGTAAGGCAAGGTGATACCGTTACTTTATTAGGAAGGGATCAGGATGCTTATATCTCTGTGGAAGAATTGGCTAAATGGTCACACTCCTTTCCCTATGAACTAGTATGTACAGTGGGAAAGAGAATTCCCCGCTGCTATTTAAATTAACTTGAATCCAATAAAAGCGTAACACTTTATGGAATACACACGAAGAAAATGGCAATAATAAGGTTAAAGCCATACAATAGGATGCATGCGTCTCGAACATACTATTGTCATAAAATTGGAGTGTGAGTAAAGTGGTTATTAAAAGAGGCGATATCTTTTATGCAGATTTAAGACCGGTAGTTGGGTCTGAACAAGGTGGCGTTAGACCCGTGCTAATCATACAGAATGATACAGGTAATAAGCATAGTCCAACGGTGATCTGTGCGGCCATTACATCAAAAATGAATAAGGCCAAGCTTCCTACCCATGTGGAGCTGGATGCTGATAAGTATGGTATTGTCAAAGATTCTGTCATCTTGTTAGAACAAGTGCGAACCATAGACAAATCTAGATTAAAGGAAAAAGTATGTCATTTAGATCGAGATGTATTAAAGAAAGTTGATAAAGCCCTTATCATTAGTTTTTCTTTAGATACATATTTTAGGTAAAAACAGAAAAAAGAAGGAGAAGTTATTTACAATGGAAGATGGCAATCCCATATCGGGTGTGGTAATTATTTTGACCCTGATATTATTTAATGCAATAATTTCAACTGCAAAGGCTGCTTTAAGTAATGTAAACGAAAATGTGATTAGAAAAAAAGCTGAATCAGGCGACAAAAGGTCAATAACCCTACTCAAAATATTAGAGAGTTCTGGGGCTTATATGACGGGACTGGAACTACTAATCAATGGTATTCAGGTAGTAATCGGCTTAATCTTTTTTACTTATTATCTTGATCCTATTGAAGCGATTGTGAAAAATAGTGGTTTTAATATCAATATTGTGCGCCCCTTGTATTTGATTGTATTTACAATATTACTGGTGCTGGTATGTACTTTATTTGGTACAGTGATTCCATCGAAACTGGCAATCAAGGATGCCCAGCGAGTATCCTATGGTGTGGTTGGTCTGGTTCTCCTTTTAGGGTCTATCTTAAAACCATTTACTTGGGTTATAGAAAAATTAATGTATATGTTTCTTCTACTATTTCGAATTAAACCCTCAGACTTAGAGGAAAAAGTAACTGAAGATGAAATAATCTATATGGTGAACGAAGGTCAAGAGCGAGGAGTATTTGATGCGGGCGAGGCCGAGATGATTTCAAATATCATTGAGTTGGATGAAAAAGAAGCTCAGGATATTATGACCCCGAAAAAGAAAATCATAGCAATAAATTCCGAAATGAAGATAGAAGAAGCATTACGCTTTATGTTATCCGAAAATTATTCAAGATATCCTCTATATGAAGAGAATCGAGATAATATTATTGGAATATTACATCTTAAGGATGTAATTAATGCCTACATATCAGATGACTCGAAGGATAAGCAATTAAAGGATATTGCTAGAGAGCCATACTTTGTTCCAGATACGCAAAATATAAATATCCTCTTTCATGATATGCAAGAGAAAAACATTCATATGGCAATTGTAATCGATGAGTATGGACAAACTGCCGGGCTTGTGGCCATGGAAGACTTCTTGGAGGAGATTGTAGGTAATATTCAAGATGAGTATGACAATGAAGAAAAAATGATACTTTCCATGGAGGAATCTTCTGTGGTTGTCAAGGGCTCCATAAGCTTAGAAGATTTAGAGGATGAGCTAGATATTGCAATCGAACATGATGATTTTGAGACCTTAAATGGCTTGTTGATTGCATTACTTGATCGAATTCCTCAGGATGGAGAGAGGGCAACCTTAGACTATGAAGAATATCGATTTGACATACTGGAAACTCGAAATAAAATGATTGAACAGGTTCGAATTACTAAAATAGAGCCTACGAAAAGTGAGGAAGCTACGGAAATAGACGAAAAATAAAGGTAGGGAATGGATTTAACTGACGCCAGTGCTCCTGACCATGCAACCTTTGCAAGATTTCGAATCATTCATTTTGCTCCATGTTCAAAGCGTATCCTAGCTGAAATGTCTAACAGTCTTTATGACCCAGGAGAAATATCTGGAAAAGCTAATGGCGGATTTAATGGCTGAATGCGAGCAACTGTATGATACGAAAATAGTTTATGGAAATACAGTGAAAATGAAGTACGTGAAGAAATTGAGGAAGAAACTTTACGCATTAAAAGAAAGTGAGAACCTTGTAACTTAAAACTTGCATAAATAAAGAAAGACTGTTTTTAGGCAAAAAGGAAGCTGCCGCTTCATGATTTTACAATCGTTAAAGCGACAGCCCCTTTCGCTTACACCTAACAGATATATTAAGCGTATCATGGGTGGGAGTAGAAAGTGAGTTATCACTATCTAAAAATAGTATAGTGAGAAAATGTGTCCAGTTTGTGATAAAATTATAAAGTTTATTTTATAAATTCGATTTAAAAATATGCAAGATCAATCAATCCCACTGAATAAAAAATTAACAAGTATATACAATTCATTGAGTCAAAGCCCAATGAATAAAAAACATCCATAAATAAAAGCAATTAAGAAATAGCCCAAAACTCATTGTAAACTCATAGATAGGCAACATAAAAGAGGTATCTTACAAAAAGATAAGATACCTCTTTTAAATTTATAATGTAGGGAGGAGGAGAGTGAAAATAATCACTTTCTGATTTATATTATAAACAGAATATATGTTTAAAATATGGATAGTTTAAAGACTTTTTGTGAACAATTTAGTTCAAAAATGTGTCAATTGTGAACTAAAATATGACAAGCTATACAAATATTTACAAAAGTTCGACAAATACAATAATCTGGTGGAAGAATGAAAAAATGTATAAACACACTGAAAACAAAATCTAATTGATCAACAAATAAAAATAAATTGATCAAGAAAAAAGAATCTAGTTGATCAAGAAAAAAGAATCAAATTTATCATGAAATTAGACTAAGATTTTCATCTTGATTCAACATGTCAATATATATAAAAACAGCTTGATAAATAGCATCAAATGTCGTTATAATAAATGGGTATATTATCAGTGAAATCTGAAATGATAATCATGTTAAACGATGGATTGTTTAATTATAAAATACACAGGATTAGATTGGAATAAGGTTATGAGAATTGGATTACTAAGGCACTTTAAAGTAAATTGTCCCCATAAGAAAATGATGACTTCCGGCGAGTTTCGCCAGTGGTCTAGAAAATATGAAAAAGCAAAAGTAATAAAAAAGAAGGTTGAAATGTACGGAATCCAATGGGATATCTGTTATGTAAGTGATTTACCCAGGGCGATTACAACAGCAAAAGAAGTTTATAGTGGTAATTTAAAAATAGATAAACTACTAAGGGAAGTGGATAATGCCCCCTTTATACATACGGAACGTTTAAAATTACCCTTTGAGGTATGGCATATCTGTGGTAGGCTAGCCTGGTATTTTAAATCAAAAAGCCAACCAGAGACCATAGAAGGTACCAGAAGAAGGATTAATGCTTTTCTAGACCGAATTGATTGGTCCAAGGAAAACATTCTAATTGTCTGCCATGGTTTTATGATTTACAATTTTCAAAAAGAACTAAGAAAAAGAGGGTTTAAAGGAGAAAAGCTGAAAATCGTAAAAAATGGCGTTCTGTATCAGTATGTCAATGAAGCCATAGAGGAAGAAAAAATAAATGAAAATAACAATAATCTGTGTGGGTAAATTAAAAGAAAAATATCTGGTTCAAGCAGTTGGAGAATATTCCAAGCGACTCAGTAGATATTGCAATATGGAAATCATAGAATTACCAGATGAGAAGACTCCGGACAATGCTAGCACATCTTTAGAAGAAATCATCAAGAACAAAGAAGGGGAACGGATTTTAAAAGCTTTAAAACCGGATAGCTATTGTATTGCTCTTGCGATTGAAGGTGCTATGCTGTCCTCAGAGGAGTTAGCATCAAAGATATCAGAGCTTGCTATAAAGGGAAATAGTCATATCACATTTATAATAGGTGGTTCTCTAGGATTATCACAAGGGGTTTTAAGTAGGGCGGACTATCAATTAAGTTTTTCCAAAATGACCTTTCCTCACCAACTAATGAGGGTCATTCTATTGGAGCAGATCTACCGATCCTATCGGATTAATCATAATCAACCTTACCATAAATGAGTAAAATAGGGATATATGTTCCACCAAAGCTAGTGGAACGCATATCCCTATTTATCATCATGTAAAGATTGAACTCTGCTTCCAATAACAGCTTATTATCTGCTAGAGCTTCACCCATATCAAGGAATCAAACAGGTGCAAATCCAAAATAATTTAAAATACCAATATAGATGGCATAGGCAAATTGATATTGATTATCTCTTAGTTTTTGTGCATCGGAAGGATTGGATAAATAGCCCAATTCTATTAATAAAGAAGGCATGGTAGTCCTTCTAAGTACATATAAGGTTGGATTCAGCCTAATCCCATTATTTTTCATCCCTACTCGTTGAACAATGGAAGTCATGATATGCTGTGCCATCCAGTTCGCTTGAGTACCATACTGGTATAAATAAATTTCCGTTCCGTTGATTGCAGGGTTCGGATTTGAATTACAGTGGAGACTGATAAAATAATTGGCAGGCCATGAATTTGCCATTTGTACCCTAGTTGCCAGGCTTGTTGCATTATTGGTACCCAATACCGTGGTAGCAGTAGGTCTAGACAAACGCACTTCAAATCTTGGATCATTATCTAATAAATTTCCAAGGTAGATACCTACCTGAAAATTAACATCCGATTCAAACACACCGTTTCCTACAGCCCCAGCATTCGGGTAGCCAACAGGATTGTGACCTTGATCTATAAAAATCCTGATAGCCAAAGAAACACTTCCTTTCCATCATACTATAATATCATATTCGTGTATTAACTAGTTGTTACCAAAGGCTTCTGTGGATTTCTTTTTCTTTTCCTTGTGCCTTCTTTGCTACCTATGGTAAAATGTGAAACAATGCATATTGTAATTTGTTATACAAAGAATAAAAGATAAGGTTAAAACAGGAGGAAAAATCAATGAATGAAGAATTAGCTCAATTGGATGCGGATTTAAAGGGTTTGTTTGTAGAAACCAAAATTGATGAAATGAGAGAACTTTTAAACAATCAATCCGATCAAGAGGTTAAAGAGCTTACGGATTATAGTTGGAATATAATTAAGAAATATTATGAAGCAGAAAATTATGAATTGATATTCCGACATTTTAAATTTGTTGCATACACTTGCTTTTTGGTTGAGTATTCCTTCCAAAGAGGACTAATCAGTGAGGAAGTCTTCCAGATTATGATGATGGTTTATAATGATATTTACGAATTAAAAAGAAATCAAAATAATTAATTAATTAATTATCAGCGATTGGAATAAGAACCTAGTATATTAGTATATTTGGAAATAGTATATTTGGATATAGTGTATTTGGAAACATTCCTTTAACAAGAGTATAGGAGATTAGTGTATTTGAAATAAAGTACATTGTTGACAAAAAATTAATATGAATGTAAAATGTGCTACATACATTTCATTCAGAGAAAATCCTATTTAATTAAAGAAAGTAGTAAATGCTAAGTATTTATTTAGATTTGATGAAAAGGGAATGAAAAACCGGGGCTTGCTTGAAGTTTCCGATTGAGTAACAGTATCATGAAGGCATTTTGCTCATGACATTATAAAAACTTGAAGATACGATATGAATGGGAGGTTGGATAATGAACTTAGTTATCCCTGAGGGCTATCAGCCAGCAATTGACATTAAAGAAACAGAGATTGGAATTAAATATGTAAAAGATTATTTTGAAAGGGAATTAGCGAAACAATTAAATTTAGTCAGAGTTTCTGCCCCCTTATTTGTAAAACCTGAAACGGGGCTTAATGATAATCTAAATGGGGTGGAGCGACCAGTAAGCTTTGGTATTAGAGAACAAAATGAAGCTGTAGTTGAAATTGTACATTCCCTAGCAAAATGGAAAAGACAAGCTTTAAAACGCTATGGTTTTTCTCATGGTGAAGGGCTCTATACGGACATGAATGCAATTCGTAGGGATGAAGATACAGATAATATCCATTCTCTTTTTGTGGATCAATGGGACTGGGAAAAAATTATCGATAAATCCGAACGTAATGAGGAAACATTAAAATCCATTGTTCGCAAGGTTTATCGTGCCATTAAGAATACGGAAAAGTATATTTCAGGGATATATGATTATGTAGGGGAAATTCTTCCGGAAGAAATTACATTTATATCCTCGCAAGAACTAGAAGACAAATATCCAAACCTATCATCAAAAGAGAGGGAGCATGAGATTGCAAAGGAGCATGGAGCTGTATTTATCATGCAAATTGGTGGAGTCTTAAAGTCAGGGGAACCACATGATGGAAGAGCGCCAGACTATGATGATTGGAATCTGAATGGTGATATTATCGTATATTATCCATTGTTGGATATTTCATTGGAATTATCTTCTATGGGTATCCGGGTTGATGAAGACTCCCTTATGGAGCAATTGCAAATAAGTAATTGCATGGATCGTGCCAACCTACCTTTCCAGAAAGCAGTTTTAAATAAAGAACTTCCTTATACCGTAGGAGGTGGAATTGGTCAATCTAGAATTTGTATGTTCTATCTGCGAAAAGCTCATATCGGTGAAGTGCAATGCTCCGTATGGCCGGATGATGTGTTAGAAGAAGCAGAAAAGAGAGGATTGCCACTTTTATAAAATTTTATATCATTTGAAAACATCTCTAGATGTCTAGTAAATATAAAAAGCGCTCTGTAGGAGCGCTTTTTGGGATAGCAAAGATTGTTTTAGCAAAGATTGTTATAGCAAAGATCGTAATAGCAAAATCATTTTATAGAAAAATCGTTTATAGAAATATCACTTCTGTTAAGTATCATTTCGACATTAGAAATCTGCAGTATCGGGGTGAGCTCCGGTTCGTCCAAGAGCCTCTAATTCCTTCATAGCCTCAATATCCTCTTGCGATATCTCGAAATCAAAGATATCTGCATTTTCCAGCATACGTTCTCTAGAAGAAGCCTTTGGTAGTGGAAGAAATCCATGTTGAAGACTCCATCTAAGTAAAATTTGAGCAACTGACTTTCCGTATTTTTTTGCAATCCGAAGGAGTGTCGGGTGTTCCATTCTACCTTTAATTAAGGGACTCCAGGCCTCTACAATCATTCTATGGTCTTTGCAGTAGTTAACCGCTTCTCTTTGGACATATTGAGGGTGTAATTCCAATTGATTTACCATAGGAGCTACCTTGGCGGTTTCCAAAAGAGCATCCATATGGTGCTCTAAAAAGTTGCTTACACCAATGGCTTTAATCTTTCCGGCCTCATATAATTCTTCAAAAGCTTTCCAAGTACCTTCATTGACTTCCTTCCAATTGTCACGAAAAGCTAAGGGTCTTGGCCAATGAATTAGGTACAAATCTAGATATTCAATATCTAAATTTGTCATGGTTTTTTCAAACTCAGCCATGGTTCTTTCATAACCATGATCTGGATTGGCAAGCTTACTGGTGACAAAAATCTCACTTCTTTTCAATCCACATTCACGGACAGCTTTACCTACTGATTCCTCATTGCCATAGCCGTATGCAGTATCGATATGTCGGTAACCGCAGTCGATTGCGGTCTTTATAATATCTACGGTTTTCTGATTGTTTGGCTGTTGCCAGGTACCAAAACCTACGCAAGGGATTTTGACCCCATTCATTAATACATAAGAATCCCTGATACTGTTCATATGTCTTCCTCCTTCCAAATGTGGAAAAGATATTTAATATGTTTCCATTATTATGCCCAGCTTATAAATTGGCATTCTCTAATAACCAATTGGCTACGGCATCTTCCGTATTTTTACCAATGATATGAGTCGCTTTCTTTTTAAGCTCATGGGCTCCATTGGATACTGCAATTTTTATATCACTGGCTTCAAATAAAGCCAGATCATTTAAATTATCTCCAAAAGCCACCACAGAGTCAACCCCTAGATAGGAGCGGAGGTACTGGGTACCGTAGAACTTAGAAGCATATTTACTAAAAACCTCTAAATACCAATAATCTGGAGAATAATTATCCTTGTAAAAGGTACAATTTAAGTTTGCAACTTTAGATAAATATTGGTATACCCCTAGAAGCTTTTCTTTATGATCCATTAGGGTAAAGTAAATGATGGGTTCCTTCTTTAAAAGCTCGAAATCTTCTACTTGATAAAAGGCTTTCTTGTATAAATTTACTCGTTCCTCATAAAAGGATTTTAAGGGTTGTGAGTTCAATTTCTGATAATATGTTGCCAAAACTCCATCCTTAATGGTGTAGATAAAACCCTGTAAATTAAATTTTTTAATCATATCCAATAATATTCGAAGGCTTTCTTCTGGAAGAGTTTCAATTTTAATATATTTTTGCTTAACAAAGTCATAGGTACAGACTCCGTTCATTAAAATAAGAGGAACGGTAATTTTCAAGTCTTTTAATATATGTTTAATGGAAGCCTCCGACCGGGCCGTAGCAACGGTAAACAACATTCCCTTGTCGATTAGCTGATTAATCGTGTTTATTGTATACTGAGATAGTTTTGCATCCGGTTGAAGTAAGGTTCCATCCAAATCGGAGATAAAAAGTGTTTTCATATTAATCCCTCATATTTTCCCTATCATACTCCTCATATCTTTATTCCTTGTTTTTTAATTACTCAAATTAATTTTATATCTATGAATTTTGACAAGGAGATACACTGTGATGATTAGCTATTAGAATCCTCTATAATCGTTTCGTTCCAAGCCTCTGGAAGAATGATCTTTGCTTGGGAATCAGGTATAGGAGAGTCTTGATATTCTTCTTTTAATTTACCAAAGATATAATAATCCGTAATTACATTGATGATAGCGCCTTTTCGAATAAGTCCTTCTTGTACAAATCCTAGCTTTTGGGCAACTCGAATGGAGCCATTATTATTGGTAAAACATCTGATTTGAAGCCGCCCTAAATCCATAACCTCAAAGGCAAATTTAAGAACAGCTTGTCCTGCCTCAGGAGCAAATCCTAGTCCCCAATAGTCTTTATTAATTCGATATCCAATATCAGCTTGTTTATTTAATCTAAAATCATATAAAACAATTTCTCCAATGATTTTTCCGGTTTCCTTTAACTCCATTAACCAGGTTAATTCCCTTTTTGCTTTATACTCCTTCATGGTAGCCTTATAATGGTAGTCTAATTTAATTTTCTTCTTGGGTCTTCGACGTCCATTGGTATCATTTGCCTCATCGTATACACCCCAAAAACGGTAGACACTGTAATCGTTGATAAACTCCAAACTATCTCTACCATCCTCAGGACTCTCCGTAATCTGACGAAGAAGCAATCGACTGGTTTCTATTTTTGGAAGTTGAATAAAGCATTGTTCAAAGCTCATATCAGTTCTCCTTTCTGTGATAACTGTAAACCTTTCGTGAAAGTATGATTTCATATCAAGGTTTAAGGATAGGTTTCGCTTATGACCTCAATTATATAGCTATTTAATGCTCAATAAATATTTTTAAACCAATGATTATAAGAATTAAGCCTCCGACCAATCTGGCTCTGACACCTAAGAGGTTACCAAATTTCTTGCCAATATAGATTCCAATGGCACAACAAAGGAAGGTAATGATACCTATAAGGCCAGTGGCGTATAAAATGTTAATATCCATCACTGCTAGACTAACTCCAGCTGCTAGGGCATCAATACTGGTTGCTATGCCTTGTAGGACTAGATTTTTTATAGTGAATACATTCTTACTGCAATTGATTTCTTCTGGGTTCTTGCCTTCTTTTATTGCCTCTACAATCAGGTTAATTCCGATGGCACCCAGTAAAAACAATGCGATCCAATGCTGGAAACGACCTACAAGGTCTGTAAAAGACTGACCCAGAATAAAACCAAGAAGAGGCATAAGGGCTTGGAAAAATCCAAAGGTTAGGGCTGTTGCAAGAGCGTTTTTCTTATTGATATAACAGCTACACATTCCGTTGGTGATGGAAACTGCAAAAGCATCGGAAGCTAAACAAAGGGCTAGAAGTACTATTGTAAAAAAATCCATCTTGTTTTCCTTTCTGCTATTTGTATTGCAGTATGGTATTAACCATTTACAAAGATAAAACTCATGTATGGGCGTTAAGTACCATACATGAGTCTCGTTCATTAAGGAAAGCCAGACTCCGGAAGATGGAATCATTATGTTGACTTGCCACATACAATATACAATAATGTATGCAAACTACTCCCTCATTAATTACCATTTAACTATGCAATAAAAATAGTTTTTTAAAAATTTTAGTTCAATCTTGATTGTCTAAATTCTACCATGATAAATTAATATAATCAAGGCTTTTTGGCAATGAAAACTTCCACTTGATAAGAGATACAAATAAGTGCATAATAAACTGGAGTCTTATTACATAAAAAGAGGAGAAGTGACAAGATGACAACAACAGCAGTTACTGTATTTAATCAGATTTTAATTATGCTTTTTATTATGATTGTGGGATCGATATGTTATAAAATAAAATTGATTAATAAAGAAATGAACAAATATCTTTCGGATTTGGTTCTCATGCTGGTGAATCCATTGGTGATTTTCCTTTCTTATCAAAGGGAGTTTGAAGATACGCTGCTACAAGGTTTGCTCATATCCTTACTTTTAGCCACCATAACTCATGTTTTAGCAATTATCATAGCCAAACGAATCATCAGAAAGAAAGATAAACCAGAAGACGGGGTATTGGAACGGTTTGCTGTAATTTATTCAAACTGTGGATTTATTGGGATTCCCTTAGTGAACGGAATTTTTGGAAGTGAAGGGGTATTTTATATAACAGCCTATATGACTATCTTTAATCTTTTTGTATGGACCCATGGCGTGATATCTGTCTCAGGAAAAAAGGATCGGAGGACAATTGTCCAGGCTTTTGTGTCCCCTTCAGTCATTGCCACTATTTCTGGGTTTTTATTATTTGTTCTAAGAATTCAGTTGCCAGAAACCCTAGTGGAAGCCATGAGTTACATTGGAAATATGAACACACCTTTGGCCATGATGGTAGCCGGGGTTACCATTGCTCAGGCCAATCTTGTTAAATTGCTTGGGAAATTAAGAATTTACTACATCTCATTTTTAAAATTGATTTTTATACCGGTGGTCATGTTGCTAATCTTTAGTCTATTCGATTTATCAAGAGAAGTTTTATTGACTTCAGTGTTAGCGGCAGCCTGTCCAACCGGTGCTACAATTAATCTTTTTTCCATCCGCTATAAAAAGAATTATTTATATGCGTCTGAAATGTTTGCAGTCACCACGGTACTATCGGTTATTACCATTCCTCTTGTTATGATTGTGGCGGAATTACTAATTTAAGAGAAGAATAAGGGTGGAATGCATTAGCTTAAGCTTAAAAAATAAATTTAGAGAAGAACAATGCAACTTGAAATATATATTTATATCAAGTAAAATATTATTAAAAGTATGATTCATGAAAGGTTAGGTTAGAATAGACCAAGATTGAGGAATCATAAGGATTAAAGGAGATTAGTAATGGGAGATTACGTTATTGTTAGCGATGCCACCTTAGATTTACCTGCGAGTTTAATTGAAGAATATGGGATTCATGTAATTCCCATGGGAGTTAATATTGATCAAACTAATTTCAATCATTACCCAGATGAAAGAGAGTTATCCATTGAAGAATTTTATGGGAAGTTAAAAAATGGGGCAATTTCACAAACCACACAAATCACACCAGCCGTTTTTTACGATACCTTTCTACCAATACTAGAACAGGGACAAGACATAATATATATCGCTTTTTCTTCTGGCCTTAGCGGTACATATAATGCGGCTCAGCTAGTAATCAACGATTTAAAAGAGCAATATCCGGATAGAACCATTTATTGTATTGATTCTCTATGTGCATCAATTGGGGAAGGATTACTGGTATATCAAGCAGCCCTGCAAAAGGAAAAGGGTTTATCCATTGATGAACTTAAGACTTGGGTGGAAGAAAACCGATTATATTCTCGTCATTGGTTTACAGTAAAAGATTTATATTACTTAAGAAGAGGTGGAAGGGTTACTTCCATTGAAGCTGTAGTGGGTACAGCCTTAAGAATAAGACCGGTATTAAGTACCGATGATGAGGGAAAACTGACAGTGGTATCAAAAATCCGTGGCTCAAAAGCAGAGTTGGATTTTCTGATTTCCAAAATGGAAACAGAAGGAGTAGACTTGGCCAGCCAAACGGTTATCGTTGGACATGGGGATAATCTACAGCAAGCCATGGAGTTGGAAAGGATCATCCGTAGTAAGAATTTAGTGAAGGATGTTATTATATCAAAAATAGGACCGGTCATTGGATCTCATACTGGACCTGGCATGTTAGCCTTGGTATTTATGGGAAGAAAAATATAATGAATGTAAAGAAGTGAAACCATATTATGTCTGAACAAGCGATTAAACCTTATAAGAAACATTTTGATTATTCCTATACTCTTGGAGCATTTCCAACATACGAAATGCTTCTTTCAAAACCAGAAAAAGTACGTAAGGTGATTATTCATTCTACTTATACCGATCAGGAAAAATTAATGAAACTATGTGCCCATAGAAAAATCCCTTATGAAATCAATGACAAATTATTAAATAAAATCAGTGATAAAGAGAATTGTTTTGTGGCAGGGGTTTTTGATAAATATAGTGAAACCTTACGTTCTGACAAGGCTCATATTGTATTAGTCAATCCCAGTAACATGGGGAATCTGGGAACCATTATCAGGACAGCGGTGGGTTTTGGGATCTACGATTTGGCAATTATTCTGCCTGCAGCAGATATCTTTAACCCTAAAACGGTCCGTTCTTCTATGGGGGCTTTATTTAAAATGAATTTTATGCTCTTTGATTCTTTTGATGATTATCGGCAGCAGTATCAAGAGCATGAGATATTTACCTTTATGCTAGATGGAGATAAGAGTTTGACCATTCAAGATTGTCCAAAAGCAAATTTGTATTCTCTGGTATTTGGCAATGAGGCCACTGGCCTTGATGATTCCTTTAAGGGAGTAGGAACCAGTATTTTCATCCCGCAATCTGCGGATGTAGATTCCCTTAATCTAACCATTGCGGTAGGAATTGCTGCCTATGTATTTACCAGTAAGTCAAAGATTTAGATGTTAAAAGCCAGAAGGCTTTTGGCATCTAAATTTATATATATAAATATATAAAAATATTATAATTGCCTGTAGATCAGGCTGGAGGAGGTTGTATGAAACTAAACTATAAGAGGACTTTTTTTATAGGCTTGGCGTTTTTTTCAATCTGTGCTTTTTGGCAAATGTATGACAATATTATTCCATTAATATTGAAAAACACCTTTCACTTGGGGGAAACGAATATTGGGGTTTTGATGGCAATGGATAATGTACTAGCTTTGTTTCTTCTTCCTTTCTTTGGACGCTTATCGGACAAGATTAATACACCTCTGGGAAAACGGACTCCATTTATTTTAGTAGGAACCACGGTTGCTTTAATTGCTATGGCATTTTTGCCGATCGCCGACCGGAACGCAAACTTAATTCAGTTTTATATCTTTTTAGGAATTGTTTTACTAGCCATGGGATTTTATCGGTCTCCGGCAGTAGCCTTAATGCCAGATTTAACACCAAAACCATTGCGGAGTAAGGCAAATGCAATCATCAATCTTATGGGTACCTTAGGTGCGGTATATACCCTAGGAATCGTAATCCTTTTGGTAAATGATGAGGAAGTAAAGAAAAATGGTTACACAAAAGTTTTCATAGCTGTTGCCATTATCATGATTATCGCAGTTGTTTTACTTCTGATTACCATTCGAGAGAAAAAATTATCTGAGCAAATAGCAAAGGAATATCCATCGGAACTTGTGGAGGAGGAAGTAATTGAAACCCAAAAAGGATCAATGTCCCCTGAGGTTAAGAAAAGTTTCTATTTTATACTTGCTTCCGTTTTTTTATGGTTTACGGCATATAATGCGGTAACCACCGCATTTTCTAGGTATTCGCAACAGGTGTGGAATTTGCAAGAAGGCGATTTTGCCGACTTTTTAATCGTTGCAACGGTTGCAGCTTTAATCAGTTACATACCAATTGGACATATTTCTAGTAAGATAGGAAGAAAGAAAACAATTATAGGAGGCATTGTCCTTATGGGATTTTCCTTTTTATGCGGTAGCTTCTTCCTAGAGTATTCTCCTTTGGTGAATCTTATCTTTGCGACTACAGGGATTGGATGGGCTTCCATCAATGTTAACTCTTATCCCATGGTAGTAGAGATGTGTAAGAGTGCAGATATTGGAAAATATACTGGCCTATATTATACCTTCTCCATGGCAGCACAAGTTTTCACTCCAATCTTATCTGGAGCACTTTTGCAATATGTATCCTATCGAACTTTATTTCCTTATGCGGTGTTCTTTTCCTTGGCTGCCCTATGCACCATGCTAAGGGTAAAGCACGGGGATTCAAAGCCACTGAAAAAGAGCAGTGTTATAGAAAACTTTGATACTCCGGATTAGAAGGATGGAATCTTTTAATAATAGATGTAGGTGGAAATGTTCATAAGGTACCAAGGAAATCTCTTTTTAGAGATTAAGGATATTGTGGACTGGAATGGAGCTAAGATGTTAGTTGAAATTGTATTGTTTTTTCTTATAATGATAGTTTTATATTTATTAATCATCATGCCAAAGCTAAAAGCGAATCCACAACTTGAAAAATTTGATGGATGGTTGTATGCTCACCGGGGTCTTCATGATAATAAAACCAGAGCTCCGGAAAATTCACTGGCAGCATTTTCCCTCGCTGTGGAAAAAGGTTTTGGAATTGAGCTGGATGTTCAGCTGACCAAGGATTTGGTTCCTGTGGTACACCATGATTATAAGTTAAAGCGTTCTTGCAAGGTGAATAAGAAAATTTCAGAACTTACCTATCAAGAACTTAGAAAATATAAAATATTTGGGTCAGAGGAAAAAATTCCGACTTTAGAAGAAGTTTTAGAAACCGTAGATAAAAAGGTGCCTTTGATTATTGAATTGAAGATTCCATGGAAACCCAATCATACCTGTGAGGCAGTTTCAAAAGTATTGGCCAATTACCAAGGCTTATATTGCATTGAATCTTTTAATCCTTTTGGTTTGATTTGGTATAAAAAACATTTTCCCCATGTAGTTCGTGGGCAATTATCAACGGATTTTATTAAGGAAAAAATCAAAGGGAGTAAGGTACAATACTTTATTTTAAAACATTTGCTCCTAAATTTTCTGACCAAACCAGATTTTATAGCATATCATCATGTTTACCGAAGGGGATTATCCTTTACGATATGTAGAAAACTATATCGGACAAAAACTTTTGCATGGACCATAGAGTCTCAAGAGCAATTAGAGGATAATCAAGGATATTTTGATCTCTTTATTTTTGATAGTTTTATCCCAGAAAAGAAATAGATAAATCTTGCAATCCCATTCAAACCCATATCAACTGCCGGTTATTGGCATATTAAAAATCCTATTTATAAACCATATTAATATGGCATATAATATCAAATACTTGAGGGCATACTTGATTTGGATGGGATGTGAGAGAATGTATCGATTGGTCGGGATATGGTTGTTTGAACTTTTATGGTGTCTTTCAGATATGATCTTAAGACCTAGGAAATTAGCCTGTGATAAAGCGTTTGCAGCAGAAGCAAGTGGAGGAAAATTTGATATTGCCGCCTATTATGTTACAAAAAAGTATAAATTTTACTTGCAATCCGAATTTGGGTATAAACTTTCCTGCGAATTGTTAGAGCCGGAGAATTTTGCTTCCTCCAAAGATAGAAAAGTTGCAATTCTTTGTCATGGCTTTGGATGCTCTAGATATAGCAGCTTAAAATATGCACAAATATTTTTAAGACTAGGGATTCCGACCCTGATCTACGATCATAGAAACCATGGTTATAGCGGTAAGGCTCATACCACCATGGGATTTAAGGAAAAGTATGATTTAACTAGGATTGTAGATTGGTGTATCAAAAAATATGGGACTGAGTGCAAGATTATTACCCATGGAGAATCCATGGGGGCGGCTACGGTGCTTCTCCATTTGGGGATTGATCCGAGGGTGGATTTAACCATTGCTGATTGTGCTTATTCCGATTTGGTACATTTATTAAGACATCAATTAAAGCAATATTATCATCTACCCAGTTTTCTTATTCCCATTGAGAGCTGTCTCACCTTCCTTCGTGCAGGCTTTTGGTATAAGGAGGTATCTCCCATCCGGGTTGTGAGTAGGATCGATACTCCCATTTTATTTATTCACGGGAAATGTGATAACTTTGTACCTACCTATATGTCCAAATTAATGTACTATGTGAAAAAGGATAAAAAGGCTCTATATCTGGTGGCCAAAGCCAAACACGCAGAGAGCATCTGTAAGAACAGGAAGGGATATGAGACAGTTATTGAAGAATTTATAGGGAAGGTTCTTGGGTAAAGAAGAAAAAGCTAGATTAAAGCTTAGGATAATCAAGAGGCTCAAAGTCAATGGAAAGGAGATTGACTTTGAGCCTTCATCTTTTTATTTTGTATCCTCTTGTAGTGATCTCGATAAATTTGCTATCTTTGTGCAACTATATTTATCATTTTAGTTTTTATCCTCTTGTAGGGATG
This sequence comes from Clostridiales bacterium, assembly GCA_012839085.1. Lineage (GTDB taxonomy): Bacteria > Bacillota > Clostridia > Lachnospirales > Lachnospiraceae > Mobilitalea. Next base: position 13,307 of record DUNZ01000113.1, on the reverse strand, counting down.
CCATCTTCATGGCTCTTACCTTTAAGGAAAGACCAAAGAGATTAATAAAGCCTTCCGCATCCTTATGGTCGTATAGATCACCAGTGGTAAAGGAGGCAATGCTTTCATTATATAGGGAGTAGGGAGAAGTAGTTCCCTGTTTGATGATATTTCCTTTGTAGAGTTTTAATATTACTTCACCAGTCACGTATTCTTGAGTGACATCAATAAAGGCCTGGTAAGCCTCTCTTAATGGAGTAAACCATTTTCCTTCATAAACGATATCAGCAAAACGATTGCTAATTTCTTTTTTTGCACTTAAGGTAGCCCGGTCAAGAATTAACTCTTCCAATTGGGTATGGGCTTCCATTAAAATGGTACCACCGGGAGTTTCATATACCCCACGGGATTTCATTCCAACAACTCGATTTTCCACAATATCAATAATGCCGATTCCGTGGGCTCCACCAATTTGATTTAACTCTTTGATGATTTCCGTTGGTGACATCTTCTTCTGGTTAAGTGCAATGGGGATTCCTTTGTCAAAACTAAGGCTAATGGTAACTCCCTCCTCCGGTGCCTTTTCTGGAGGAACACTTAAAACTAGAAGGTGATCATAATCTGGAGCTTGTGCCGGATCCTCTAATTCCAGCCCTTCATGACTAATGTGCCAAAGATTACGATCACGGGAGTAACTATTATCTGCTGAAAAAGGAAGGTGAATTCCGTGCTTTTGGCAGTATGCAATTTCTTCTTCCCGGGAGGTCATGGTCCAGATTCTCCAAGGAGCAATGATTTTTAAATCTGGTGCTAGAGCTTTAATGGTTAATTCAAAGCGTACTTGATCATTTCCTTTACCAGTAGCTCCATGGCAAATTGCAGTAGCCCCTTCCTTTCTTGCTATTTCAACAAGTCGTTTGGCAATCACTGGTCTAGCCATAGCGGTTCCTAGGAGATATTTATTTTCATAAATGGCATTGGCCTTAACACAAGGCATTACATAATCATCTACAAATTCTTCTACAACATCTTCTATATATAATTTGGTAGCTCCGGATAATTTGGCTCTTTCTTCTAAGCCATCCAGTTCATCTCCCTGACCTACATCAATACAAACACAAACAACATCATAATCGTAGTTTTCCTTCAACCAGGGAATAATAGCGGTAGTATCAAGACCACCAGAATAAGCAAGTATTACTTTTTCCTTCATAGAATAACCTCCTTCAAAATGCTTCAATAATTAATTACTTAAAAATAAATTATTAATTATCGATTAGTTATAATATTAAAATAACGACAAAACAATTTACTATGTAAAATTGTTTATTTTATTTATAAATATACAATATAATATATTAATATGCAAGAGGTAAAATTGAAATTATGAAAAAATATTCATTAACTTCTGGATGTATTCCTCCTTCGATTGCTAGGTTTTAGTAGATATCATAGAGTAAATACTATATAATAACAAAAAACTGAAACAATCACTTCAGAATACAGAGGATGAATATGAAACATATAGAATAAAGAAAGGACTAGTCATTATGTATCGAATCATATTAGCATCGGAATCACCTAGAAGAAAAGAGATCTTAAAAACCATGGGAATTCCCTTTGAAGCCATGGCCAGTAATGTAAATGAAGAAGTTGAGGAAAAAGAGCCTGCAAGTATGGTGGAGGCCTTAGCTAAATTAAAAGTAGTGGATATTTGGAAACAAATCAAAGAGCAGAATAAATCCCAGGATAAAATCATAATCATCGGTGCAGATACCATGGTCTTTTATCAGGGACAGGCCTTAGGGAAACCAAAGGATCAAGAGGATGCTGCTAGAATCTTAGGGATGTTAAGTAATGATGTGCACCAAGTATATACTGGAGTTAGCATGATTATTGTAGATCAGGATAGGAAGCTAAAAGAAGAGCATATATCTTTTGCAGTTTGTACCAAAGTCTCTGTACAACCTTTAAATAAGAAGCAAATGGAAGACTATATTGCCAGTGGTGAGCCCATGGATAAGGCTGGAGCTTATGGAATACAGGGGCGGTTTGGTATCCATATCAAAGAAATCTCCGGGGATTATTACAATGTGGTTGGTTTTCCTATCGCTAAAATCTATGAAACATTATTAGAACTGGGAATTGATCTTAAGGATCAAAGGAATTCGTAAATTAAAATTATTATTATTGGGAAATAATAAAATAGGGTATTGCATAAATTTTAATCTATGTGTATAATTATAAATAAATTTCAAGTATGGAAGCTAATAAATAGTAATTCTGAAAATGGAAGACGAATAATTTCATAGATTAAGGAGGTAATGACTATGATGATGATAAATAGTGGAGTTACTGCGGCAAAGGGTTTTCAGGCAGCTGGTATATATGCAGGAATAAAAAAGAAAAGAAAAGATATGGCCCTAGTATATTCCCAGGTACCAGCCAAAGGGGCAGGGACATTTACAACCAATATGGTTAAAGCAGCTCCAGTAAAATGGGATATTCAGGTGACCAAGGAGAGTCCTTTTGTTCAGGCAGTCGTATTAAATAGTGGAATCGCCAATGCCTGCACTGGAATGGAAGGGGATATTAATAACGAAAGAATGGCAAAGGCGGTAGCAAAAGCCCTTAATATACCCACAGAAGCAGTTTATACTGCCTCCACTGGTATAATCGGTAAACAATTACCCATTACCACCATTGAAGAAGGGGTGCTTACCCTAGTTAAGAGTTTGAAAGATGGTAACGAAGCAGGTAAATTAGCAGCAGAGGCTATTATGACAACGGATACCTATGCAAAAGAAGCTGCCATTCGTTTTATGATTGGTGACAAGAAAATTACCATAGGTGGTATGGCCAAAGGTTCCGGTATGATTCACCCTAATATGGCAACCATGCTAGGGGTACTAACTACAGATTTAGCCATATCAAAGGAACTATTACAGGAAGCATTAAGTGAGAATGTGAAGCATACCTTTAATATGGTATCTGTGGATCGGGATACCTCCACCAATGATTCTTTATTAATACTGGCCAATGGGTTAGCTGGTAATGAAGAAATAACCGAAAAGAATGAAGATTATGAAACCTTCTGCAAGGCACTGAACATGGTAACAACCGACTTGGCAAAGCAAATGGCAGCGGACGGGGAGGGTGCAACGAAATTACTAGAAGTTAAGGTGATTGGAGCGAAAACCTGGGAGGATGCTGCAAACCTTAGTAAGTCCATCATAAGCTCCAATCTGGTTAAGACAGCTGTTTTTGGAAATGATGCCAATTGGGGTCGTATTCTTTGTGCTATGGGGTATTCTGGGGTGGTCTTTGATCCAGATCAGGTTGACCTTTATATTGAGAGTGAAATTGGTAATTTAAAATTAGTAGAAGACGGTATGGCTACGGATTACTCGGAAGAGGTGGCGACAAAAATTTTATCTTCCAATCAAGTAACAGCCATCGCTGACATCAAAGCAGGAACAGCCACCGCAACTGCATGGGGTTGCGATCTAACCTATGATTATGTCAAAATCAATGCGGATTATCGCTCATAATGGAAGCATGATATAAACTTAGATTTTTTAATAACTGAATATAAAAAGGAGTAATTGCCATGGTGCTAATGGATCAAATACTAATAAAAGCGCAGACCTTAATTGAGGCTCTACCTTACATACAAAAGTTTAACAACAAAAAAGTGGTAGTAAAATACGGCGGAAGTGCTATGTTGGATGAAAATTTACAATTAAATGTGATTAAAGATGTTGCCCTTTTAAAATTGGTAGGAATGCAGCCAATTATCGTCCATGGAGGAGGAAAAGAAATTACAAAATGGCTTAACCTCCTGGGACATGAGTCAAAATTTGTTGAGGGATTAAGAGTTACCGATGAGCTGACCATGGAAGTGGCAGAAATGGTTTTGGGGAAAGTAAATAAAAACCTGGTTCAGATGGTCGAAAAACTTGGGGTGAGAGCCGTTGGTATTAGTGGTAAGGATGGATCTACCTTAAAAGTTGAAAGAAAGACGGTCAATGGTCAGGATATTGGATTTGTGGGAAATATTAAGGAAGTAAATGTTGAATTAATTAATACCTTAATTGATAATGATTTTATTCCCATCATAGCACCCATCGGCCTGGATGATGATTTTCGTAATTATAATATAAATGCTGACGATGCAGCCTGTGCGGTGGCAACTGCAATTGGTGCAGAAAAATTGGTCTTTCTAACGGATATTGAAGGGGTATATGCCGATACAGATGATAAAAATAGTTTAATTTCCGTACTTACCTTAGAAAAAGCCGATGAGCTTTTAGCCAGTGGCTATATTGGCGGTGGTATGCTACCAAAACTTAAGAATTGTGTGGATGCCGTGAGGAATGGAGTTAGAAGAGTTCATATTCTCGATGGAAGGATGGAACATTGTCTCTTGTTAGAGTTTTTTACCAACAAAGGTATTGGAACCGCCATTATTGACCGGGAAAGTATCTATGATAATGAAGCAGTAGATTTTCAATAAGCGGTAGAATTTATTTTTTCTTTTTATTTATGATTTGAGCAACTTCTTTTGCAAGAACATTTTCCAGAATAAGTATGTTAGATAAGAACATAATCTTAGTCTTATTTGTAATTTAAAATTTTAGAGAAAAAGGGGACATTATAATGATGAAGCGATATATAGAGCAGGCAGAACAGCTATTCATGCCCACATACAGCCGTTTTCCAGTAGTTCTTGATCGTGGAAAAGGGGTATACTTGTATGATGTGGACGGCAACAAGTATCTAGATTTTGGAGCAGGGATTGCAGTTTTCGCCTTAGGTTATTCCAATAAGGAATACAATGATGCCTTGAAATTACAAATTGATAAGTTGTTGCATACATCCAACCTCTATTACAATCTTCCGGCCATTGAAGCTGCTGAAAAATTCACCAAGGCATCTGGAATGGACCAGGTTTTCTTTACCAATAGTGGTACCGAAGCCATAGAGGGAGCCATTAAATTAGCGAGGAAATATTACTATAAGAAATATGGAATTGCCAACAGCCAGATCATTTCCATGGATCATTCCTTCCATGGGCGGAGTATGGGGGCTTTAAGCGTAACAGGAACGAAGAAATATAGGGAAGCCTTTGAACCTTTAATCGGTGGTGTGGTATTTGCAGAATATAATAATTTACAAAGTGTGAAGGAGTTAATTCAGGAGAATACCTGTGCAATTCTGATGGAACCGGTTCAAGGAGAAGGCGGAATACATCCTGCCACCCAAGAATTTATGGAAGGTGTTAGAAGATTATGTGACCAACATGATATGTTACTGATTTTTGACGAGATACAATGCGGAATGGGTCGAACAGGAGAAATGTTTGCTTATCAAAAATTCGGTGTAACACCAGACATTATGACCAGTGCCAAGGCCTTGGGTTGTGGTTTGCCTGTAGGAGCCTTTGCTGCAAGAGATGAGGTGGCATCTGCCTTTGAGCCAGGAGACCATGGAACAACCTATGGGGGAAATCCTTTTGTAACAGCAGCAGTAAGTCAAGTATTTGATTTATTTGAAAGTGAGCAAATTCTGGATCATGTAAATCAGATTTCACCTTACCTTAGTGAAAAATTAGAGGAAATCGTTCAAAAATATAAATGTATCAAAGAACATAGGGGAATTGGGCTTATGCAGGGACTGGAATTTAATATTCCTGTAAAAGAAATCATAGCAAACTGTCTGAATAAGGGTCTAATCTTGATATCGGCTGGCAGCAATATGATTCGATTTGTACCGCCCCTAATTATTGAAAAAGAGCATGTGGATGAAATGATAACTATCTTGGAAGAAGTATTAAATGATATCGGCCAAGATTAAGAATCCCCTAAGAAATATTATTGATGAATTCATATAACCTTTCCGAATACATTTAAAGCAATTTATTTAGGCTTTCATCTTCCAACAAAAGATGTATGAAATCCTGTATATTTTGCTAATAATAAACTTATCATGCACAGACATCCGTCAGAAAATGATGCGGAGCGGGGTCAGTCGCACCCATGCATGAAATATGAAAGTGTATATTAGGAGAGGTTTGATACTATGTGGGGTATTCTTATAGCAATTATTTCAGGTGCATTAATGAGTATACAAGGGGTATTTAACACAGGTGTTACAAAACAGACTGGAATTTGGGTAAGTGCTAGCTTTGTTCAATTTACGGCTTTACTGGTATGCCTAGGAGCCTGGATTTTTACTGGCAGGCAAAGTGGTTTTCAAGAACTTTTTAGAATCGATAATAAATATATGTTGTTAGGGGGGGTTATAGGAGCCTTTATTACCTATACGGTTATTAAAAGTGTGGATACGTTAGGACCTGCCCGTGCAAATATGTTTATCATAACATCTCAGTTAATCATTGCATACCTGATTGAAGTCTTTGGTATCTTTGGTTCCGAACGAGTACCCTTTGAATGGAGAAAACTAATTGGCATGGTTATCATAATAATTGGTATTATAACCTTTAAATGGAAATCATGTTGAAATTATTAAATTTTTTTAGAGGAAATACCTATTGTAAATGGGGTATAAATTATGTAAAATAATATTATCCAGTAAAAAGTATTGAGGGTACTTTTAAGTCTTCTTTCATTTAATATAAGAGAATGTGTTTGCTTCTCTTTCAAATAGAGAATCTATAGGATCTTGTTAAAGAAGGAAGATGATTATGAAAAAAAGTTTAATAAAATTGTCTGCTATCATTAGCTTGATAATTTTAGCAGGAATCTGCTATAGTTGTACTTATTGGAGAGGGGACTCTTCCAAGGCTGTAATTCTATCCTTAGATGATGCTTCTAAGGATAGTTCTGATGAAAATCATCAAAACCATTCTGAAGATTTCACTGAGGAAGCCATGGAAGCAAAAAAACAGAGTGGAGATGAAGATATTACTCTAAAAGAGCAAGGGATTTATATCCATATCTGTGGTGCTGTTCATGCCCCAGGGGTATACCAGATGGCGGTTAATACCAGATTGGTTGACCTAATTGAGATGGCAGGTGGATTGACTGAGGATGCAGCAGGGGATTATCTCAATCAGGCACGTATGGTATCGGATGGAGAGCGGATATATGTTCCTACAAAGGATGAGTTGGAAAGTTTATCGGTTCTTGATTTTGTCAAAGGAGATCAGGCAAATAATAAGGAAGCATCCCAAAGCAATTCTTTGATTAATATTAATAAAGCCAATAAGGAGACTTTGATGGCCTTGCCAGGGATTGGGCAGGCAAAAGCAGACCGTATTATTGAATACCGTAATTCCAATGGTGATTTTAAAAGTATAGAGGAGCTGATGAACATTCCGGGCATAAAGGAGGGATTGTTTCATCAGATTTCTTCCTATATAACTATAAATTAAATAAACCATAATATATAATTATATTTTAAATGAAATAATATCATAATATAAAATTATTTTTTTATTTAAATTATGTATAAAATGTAACTTGTTGACCATACTTTGATGAGGTGAGAAAATGGCAAAGAGAGTACTAGTAGTAGATGATGAAAAACTAATCGTAAAAGGGATCCGCTTCAGCTTAGAGCAGGATGGGATGGAAGTTGACTGTGCTTATGACGGTGAAGAAGCATTGGAAGCAGCCAAAAAGAAAGAATATGATGTGGTGCTTCTTGATGTAATGCTCCCCAAATTATCTGGATTTGAGGTATGTCAGCAAATCAGGGAATTTTCATCTATGCCAATCATCATGTTAACGGCCAAGGGTGATGACATGGATAAGATTTTAGGTTTAGAATATGGTGCAGACGATTATATTACAAAGCCCTTCAATATACTTGAAGTTAAAGCTAGGATAAAAGCTATTATGCGCCGCAGTGGAAAAAATCAGAATAACGATGATACTAAAACAGTATCCTACGGAGATCTAAAAATTGATTGTGATAATCGTAGGGTCTATATTGCTGGTAAAGAAGTTAATCTTACAGCAAAAGAATTTGATTTATTAGAGTTATTAGTATTTAATCCCAATAAAGTATATAGCCGCGAGCATCTATTGAATATCGTATGGGGATATGATTACCCAGGGGATGTTCGGACTGTCGATGTGCATATTAGGAGACTGCGGGAAAAGATAGAAAGCAATCCAAGTGAACCAAAATATATACATACTAAATGGGGTGTTGGCTATTTTTTCCAGAATCAAGAATAATCTAAAAATATTAAATAGCATGAGATTAAACATGCTGCTGGTATTTATCGTTATTGGTATAGTACCTCTTTCCTTTTTCTCTTACGTTGTTCTTAAAACCTATGAAGATAAAGCAATTGAAAATCGAGTAAAACAACTACAAGGCCAGGCCAATATGTTATCGAATTTATTACTTCCGACTAATTTATTGGCAAATAGTGATGCTCCTGAAATTGATAAGGAGATCAATCGAATTTCAGAAATATATGATGGACGGATTATTATTGTAAATAATAGCTTAACTATTGTGAAAGATACCTACTCTCTTGAAGAAGGAAAATATCTGGTATCACCGGAAGTAATCCAAAGCTTCAATAATGTTAAGTATAATAACCATGATCATAAGAATCATTATCTTAAATTAACTTATCCAATCACCCATAATACAACCAAGGACGTTATGGGTGTTATTGTTATGAATTTTTCTACCAAGGATATTCAATCGATCAAAGATAGTTTGGAAAAGGGGATAATGGTCTTTGTAGCCAGCTTGGCTACCCTAATATTGGTTAGCGCATTTTATTTTTCCAATAAATTAACAAAACCTTTAACAAGCATTGTAAATTTCATTGATCAGTTAACGGAAGGGTATCTGGATCAAGAAGTATCCATAAAAGGATATTATGAGATTGAAAAAATATCAGATTCATTTAACAAAATGATTTCCAGGATGCAAAAGTTGGAAAAATCAAGACAGGAGTTTGTTTCCAATGTGTCTCATGAATTAAAAACCCCGATTACCTCCATTAAGGTATTGGCTGATTCTTTAATTGCCCAGGAGGATACACCAGTGGAACTGTATCGGGAATTTCTGCATGATATAACCGATGAAATTGAAAGAGAGAATAAAATAATTAATGACCTACTCTCCTTGGTTAAGCTAGATAAAACTGCAGGGGATATGAATATAACCAGTTGCAATATCAATGAGCTTCTAGAGCAGATCCTTAAGAGATTACGTCCAATAGCAAAAAAGCGAAATATTGAAATGATATTTGAAAGCTTTCGCCCTGTGATAGCAGAAATAGATGAAGTAAAACTATCCTTGGCCATATCTAATTTAATAGAAAATGCAATCAAGTATAATATGGAAGACGGTTGGATACGAGTTTCATTAAACGCTGACCACAAATACTTCTTTATAAAAATTGCTGATTCTGGAATCGGTATTCCAGAAGAAGAACAGGATTATATCTTTGAACGTTTTTACCGTGTTGATAAGGCCCGTTCCAGAGAGACCGGTGGTACCGGATTAGGTTTATCAATTACGAAAAATGTAATTCAGATGCATCGAGGAGCTATCAAGGTATATAGTACGGAAGGGGAAGGGACAACCTTTAATGTAAGAATACCTTTGAATTATATAGCATAATGAAGTTGGACTTCCTCGCCGTCAATTGGGGTGGGGAGTGATGATTGAAGCGATGCTATAGTCCTGGTTACAAATTGGTTGTGAAAATAAGTAATAAAGGAATGGATAAGATGAAGAAGTGTTTTGGGATTTCCATCATACTAATAATTATGATACTGTTTTCCGCTTGTTCTAATGATCGAAATAAGCAGGCGGAGGAAAAGGAAATCGATTTTAATATTTACTATATTAATAGTAAGACATTTGAAATTGTCAGTGAGATCTATCGGACGACTACTACAAACCGCTTAGAACTGGTCAATGAGCTGATGGATGTTTTAAGAAAAGGACCGGATAAAATAACCTATAAAAAAGCATTGCCTGATAGTGTAAAGATAAAAGAATTCGTTTTTAATGAAGATGACCGGTTAACGATTAATTTTGATACTAGCTATAATGATTTAACAGGGATATCAGAAATTCTATGTAGAGCTACCGTGGTAAAAACCCTCTGCCAGATCAATGGTATTGAATATGTAGAATTTTACGTGAATGGACAGCCCCTTAAAAATATCGATGGAAGTATTGTTGGCTTAATGACACAAGATCGTTTTCTTGAGAGTACTGGTACCCAAACCTATTACAAAGTATCCTTGTTCTTTGCCAATAAAGAGGGAGATGCCTTGATTGAAACGGATACGAATATTCATTATACTGGAACCGGTTCCATTGAGGAACTAGTTATCAAGCAATTAATCAATGGACCGACAGAAAATGGCTTATATAACACCATACCAGAGGGTACCACATTATTAAATGTTAGTACCAAGGAAGGAATCTGTTATGTAGATTTTAATGAAAAATTCTTAGAGAAGGTTCCGAATATAACCAATGATGAACTGGTGATCTACTCTGTGGTGAATACTTTAGTTGAATTACCCAATTCAAAAATCAGTAAGGTTCAATTCTTAATCAATGGTGCGGTACAAGAAAAATACCGCGAAAGTATCGACTTTAATGGGATTTTTGAACGTAATTTGAATTTGGTTGAGGAGTAGAAAGATTTTAAAATATTTTCTAGAATTATTTACTGGTATATTTTGCTGATGAGTAGGTAACAAGGCTTGAAATAAAGGCCTTACCTCAGCACGCAAGAATAACTTAGAAGAATAATTTGATGGGATAATATAAGAAAAATAGTTTTGAATAATTCAAGAAAAAACCAGTGGAATAATATAGAAGAATAATAGAAAAGATTGATTTTTTAGAATGATTTAAAACATGATTTTGGTATTAGAAATTTTCGATATTACTATGATCTTATTTTATTGAGTTTTATAAAATGTATTTATGAATTTATCTATAACTGAAAAAAGGAACGGAAGGTGATGTGTCTTTGATTAAACGCCCAATGATTTGTGTCGTTGGTTCCTATATCTTGGGATTACTATTGACATGGTATCAAATGATTTGGGTGCCATTTCTAGTAATCCTTTTTATAACATTTTACTTGGTGATCTACCATTTAAGATTTAAAACGAAAGAAGTACGAATTACCAGACAGGATGGTTTTCTTTGGTTCCTGCCTTTTATGGTATTACTAGGGGTTTTTGCGATGAGAGGACAATTGCTTACCCCGGAGATCGAAGGGGCTTTTGAAGAAGAAGCAGATTGTAAGCTGACGGGAACGATTACTATGGTAGTCCATAACCAATGGGGAACGACCCTTTATGTAAAAAATAATAAAATATATTTCGAGAACCGTAACGAACCATATCTATGTGAAAATGTCTTAATCCGTAGTTCAAAGGATGAAAATCAATATCTTGTTGGTAATGAAATAACCGTCTATGGTACAATTCAAAAATTCTCTATACCAACCAATCCCGGACAATTTAATGAAAAATTATATTATCAGATTGAAAACATCGATTATAAAGTAAAAGCAAGATCAATCACAATTACTAACCTAGAATATTCCTATTTTCATTTTCTTTTAGATGTACTAAAGAAAAAACTAATTGGGACATACGATACAATACTTTCCAAGAAAGAATCCGGTGCTATCATTGCTATGCTACTGGGTGAAAAATATCTTCTGGAGGAAGAAATCAAAGAGCTATATCAGGATAATGGAATTTCCCATGTGTTAGCAATTTCTGGACTTCATGTATCCCTTATTGGCATATGTATCTTTAAGTTATTAAAGAAATTAAAGTTGCCATTAATTCCATCTACCTTTCTATCGATCCTATTCATCTATTCTTATGGAGTGCTAACCAATTTTTCTGTATCAACCAATCGTGCAGTTATGATGATGATAATTATGCTTCTTTCGGCTATCTTTGGTAAAAGCTATGATATGCTCTCAGCAACTGCCTTTAGTGCCTTACTAATTCTTTTGCAAAACCCCCTACAAATCTTTCATGCAGGATTTTTATTATCCTTTGGTGCAGTATTGGGAATAGCCATTTTCCTTCCCACTTTGAATAATCTGTTTCCTTCTAAGAATTTTTTGGTATCTGGTCTTTTCACCAGTGTCAGTGCACAAATCTTAACATTGCCCCTGGTGCTTACCTTTTATTATCAATTACCCACCTATAGTCTTCTTGTAAATTTGTTGATTCTACCCTGTGTATCCTGCTTGATGATTTCAGCCTTGCTGGCAGGGATAGCTGGATGTATCTATTTACCCTTAGGTGTGTTTTTGATTGGCGGATCAAATTTCATATTGAAATTATACGAAGGAATATGCAAGTTTTTTCAAATGCTTCCCATCAGCATCATAACCGTGGGGAAACCTGAGATGATTCGAATTCTGATCTATCTTATTTTACTGATGATATTTGTTAGGCTAACAAAGCGTACCCAGTGTAAATCCCTACTTATCCTATTACTCTTTGCTCTAGGTATTCTTATTTTTCCCAAGCCCCATTCTGGATTAGAGATAAGGATGTTGGATGTTGGGCAGGGAGAAGCTATTTTTATGAAAACAGAATCAGGAACCACTTATTTGATTGATGGGGGTAGCACAGATGTGAGTAAAGTTGGGAAGTATCGGCTGCAACCATTCTTACTGTCACAGGGGATAGATCAGATTGATTATGCCATCATAACCCATGGAGACGCAGATCATGTCAATGGCCTGAAGGAATTAATAATAGATCAAAAGATAAAGATTAAGAGACTGGTATTGCCAAAAATTAAGGAAAAGGATGAAAATTATAAATCCATTGAAGACCTAGCAAGTGACAAGGGGATATGCTTACTGTATATACAAAGAGGTGATTTGATTCGAGATGGCGATACATACATTACATGTCTGCATCCTTCCTTTGATTATATACCAAGCTCTAGTAATGCCTATTCTACGGTTCTTAGTATTACTTATGGCAGTTTTGATATGCTTCTAACTGGTGATTTAGAAAAGGATGGGGAGCAAATAGTAACTGATATGTTAAAGAAGAATAAAGGTCAGATAATAACAAAACAAGTAAAAAAAGATTGGCAGCAAAATTTCACAATAAAATTTGCCAACGATTATGATGTCTTAAAGGTAGCCCATCACGGATCCCGTAACTCAAGCAGCGAAGAATTTCTAAACCTAGTTCGGCCGGAATTTGCATTCATATCTAGTGGAAAGAAAAGTAGGTACGGCCATCCCCATGTGGATTTATTGGAACGTTTGCAAAGAATTGGAGCAGAAGTGAAGATAACCGCAGAAAGTGGTG
>DUNZ01000112.1 GCA_012839085.1 Clostridiales bacterium | reverse complement strand
ACTCTTTTTGATTATAACAAAGGTTATTGCTATATAAAATAGATTAAATGAAAATTCATACTGTTGATTATAAATTTTGAAATACTTCCCCTAAACCTGCCTGTATATATAAGTCTGCTGCATCATCATAAGCAGTAACTGATTTATTAATTAGAACCATTTTATTCCCCTTATAGTATTGAATTAAGCCAGCTGCAGGATAAACCGTTAAGGAAGTTCCTCCAATTATTAAAATATCCGCTTGACGAATCAGATCAATGGCCTCTTTTAAAATTATTTGATCCAATCCTTCTTCATATAGGACTACATCAGGCTTAATAATACCTCCACACTTACAAGCAGGAACTGATTCGGATTGCTGAATATATTCGATTGGGTAAAATTCACCGCACTTCATACAATAATTGCGCAAGATAGATCCATGCAATTCTAATACTTTATCACTTCCTGCCTTTTGATGAAGGCCATCAATATTTTGAGTTATGATACCTTTTAATTTTCCTCTGGCTTCTAAATCCTTTAATTTATAATGGGTGATATTGGGATCCGCGGATGTATAAATCATTTTACTTTTATAAAAATCGTAAAAAACCTCCGTCATTTTCATAAAAAAACTATGACTTAATATTGCTTCCGGAGGGTATTGATACTTCATATGATATAAACCATCTTGGCTTCTAAAATCAGGAATTCCACTTTCCGTTGAAACACCAGCTCCACCAAAAAAGACAATATTATCACTTTCTTCCACCCATTTTCTTAAGGTATTAATTCTGTCCTCTAACATATTAAACCTCCTATTAAATGTAGGGTCTATGGGATAACAATTGGCTTCATAGATAAAAAAGGTACTATTATTTATAATATAAGAAATACCGTCTTTGTCAATGAATATACCGATATATTATTTTTCTAATAAATATTTCTTTCAATAAATTATTCATTTCACTAGCAATTTCAGAGGTTTTCCTGACCAAATAATACTGATCGTTATTATTTAGCGATAAGTTCAAAAAACTTTCTGATTAAATAAAAAAAGACCTCCTATGAGATCTTATACTCTTTATCCAATGAGACATCGGGGACTCGAACCCCGGACACCTTGATTAAAAGTCAAGTGCTCTACCGCCTGAGCTAATATCCCATGCTTGTTAACCAATATTAGTTACCAAAGCAAAATGCCCAGAGCCGGAATCGAACCAGCGACACGAGGATTTTCAGTCCTCTGCTCTACCAACTGAGCTATCTGGGCAAGGTCAACTTCGTTGGACGCAAAAGCTGATAAATCATACTTCTTGGTTAACGAAAGCTATTGATTACTATTGATTAAATTATTAAAAAAATTGCGGGGATAGGATTTGAACCTATGACCTTCGGGTTATGAGCCCGACGAGCTTCCAGACTGCTCCACCCCGCGCCATTAATTAGTTGACCGCTAAAGGTTCTTAACTTAATTGATAAAGGCTTTCGCCAATGGATGGGGAAGGATTCGAACCTTCGAAAGCGTCGCTAACAGATTTACAGTCTGCCCCCTTTGGCCTCTTGGGTACCCATCCAAATATTGATTTTGTAACAACATTTTATGTTGTAAGCCGATGATCGGACTCGAACCGATAACCTGCTGATTACAAGTCAGCTGCTCTGCCAATTGAGCCACATCGGCATATTTAGTTTTACTATATCAAAGCTTCGTGCTCCGCCCGACTGCTCAGCCTATTACAATTTAATTACAAATTGTAATCTAGAATTGAGCCAAATCGACATATAAACTTCACACACTCTTTTTGATTGTGATGGGACCTATAGGGCTCGAACCTATGACCCTCTGCTTGTAAGGCAGATGCTCTCCCAGCTGAGCTAAGATCCCTTGGGATTATTATTCTCTAAACAATCCAAATCATTCTATGTAAATATTGTATTTACATAATAATATAAGATCGAAATAAAATCAACCCTATATTTTAACGACCCAGAAGGGACTCGAACCCTCGACCTCCGCCGTGACAGGGCGGCGCTCTAACCAACTGAGCCACTAGGCCATAATAAGTTACATTACATTCTACACTTAGAAAATGTTTTCATCCATACCGAGTCTTTCACTCTTATAACAAACCTTTTTAGGTCAAGCCCTCGACCTATTAGTAACAGTCAGCTGCATGTGTTACCACACTTCCACCTCTGTCCTATCTACCTTGTCGTCTTCAAGGGGTCTTACTAGCTT
>DUNZ01000111.1 GCA_012839085.1 Clostridiales bacterium | reverse complement strand
TATTTAAAGCCTCAGCAAATAACAAAGCATTTTCCACTGGTACCAAGCCATCCTCAAAGGTATGCCATAAAAACACTGGTGGTGTATCTTTGGTAACTCGTTTTTCTAAGGACATTTGATCAACCAGTTCTTCATAACGATCCTGTAGCAAAGCAACAAAGGAATCTCTATGGGCATATTCTCCCGATGTGATCACAGGATAGGAAAGAATTAAACCATCTGGTTTATAATTTTCTTTCGGTTCTTGCATTATATCCGCTAGAAATTGCTCCTGCCACAGGGTACCAAGACTTGCTACCAGATGGCCTCCTGCTGAAAAACCTGTTACAACGATTTTATCTGAATTTACATTCCATTCCTTGGCATGACTCCTAACATAAGCAACTGCCTTGGCCAGTTGAGTTAAGGCTGTAGGAAATTTTGCAGGATGTATGCTATATCTTAAAACGCAAGCATGGAAGCCCATGGCATTCATTTGAATGGCAATCGGTTCCGCCTCTCGGTCAGACACAAAGCGATAGCCTCCTCCGGGGCATACAATTACCATAGGACGTACCCTATCCTTGTTAATCTCTACAGAATTATCCAATAAATAAGTTGTAAGTGTTGCAGTTAATCCATTTGCTTCTAATTCAATTACTTTATTAATCATAGTTTCCTCCTTCTTCATCCAACCTTTAGATTTTTATATAAAAGCATAATATAATCAATCAAAATCTCTATATTTTTCCACAGAATTCTACTTAATTATACCACCAGATGAATCCCGATTACAACACTAAATCCACATACAAAAGGGAACTGTCACACGAAGTAATCCGTGCGCAGCTCCCTTGTTGAATTGGTATATATGTAATGCTACGACCTGCTTATATTTTTTTGAATTTTATAATACCTATTACTGAAATAACGAAATCATAACATGCTTATTTTTTAAGCAAAATTTTAAAATCAATCCTAGCTTGTACCCAACAAATAATTCTCAAAGGCTAAAGAAGCTTTTATAAACTATTCATTGCTATCCATTATATTAAAACGCTACTTTTCGTAAGGCTAACCTGATGGAAGGCCATTCGAAACAACTGAATAATTGCATCAATTACCTTAAAACAAAGATCAACGATATAACGGATATCTTCTTTCACTTCTTTAATCGCTTTCAAATACTTTTTATGAGTAATGATAATGAAGCGAATGATTTCTTCAAAAGTTTCTAAGGACTGGCTCTCTTCTCTGTTGGGAATTGCCGTCTCACTTTTCACATATTCTCTTAAAGAATGCTTCAATTCTTTCTCATAATATACATGATCCGTTATAGTTCCGGAAAAAATTGAATTATGGGGATAGGTGCAATAGTCGGCTAAATAATGGGTAATAATACCCAAACGCCTTGCATAATAGCTACCAATTCCCTTACTAACATCGTAATCAACGGTAATTTTTTTAATTTCTCGAATTAAAATATGAAAAGTTTCTTCTATGGTATGCCTTCTTGTTAAAAAAGATGGTTTTAAATCTGGTAAAATACTTCCTATGTAAAATGCTTTTTTATGTTCAATAAGGTCTTTCACCTCTATATTTTCCATTAAAAACTTTGCCAGTGAAATATGGGACTTTTTTCTCATTCTAATCCTCCTAGGTACCCAGTTAGTCATACTGCCAGTAACAAAGCTTGTCCTTGAATCAGTATTATTTTACCTTGGTCTTTTAAAAAACTGTTTTCTCGTTTACAATTACTATTTCTATTGATGGTGATTAACATAAATAGCTATTTTAATATACAATACTTTATCCTAATACACAATAGAAAAACCATATTTACAGTAATTTCTTAAATATAATATAGACAAATATTTTCTTTCACATTTACTTGACATTT
>DUNZ01000110.1 GCA_012839085.1 Clostridiales bacterium | reverse complement strand
ATATTCGCTATCATCTTCATTTATTATCTTTACAAAATTCTTATCTTCTCTACTTGCTATTACATTTTCTCTTTCATTGATTACCTCTTCCAAATCGTGGCTAATTCCTTTTGAAAGCAATTCCTTCTTGGTAGATCCAGCAACCGCTATGAACTGATCTTTATCTGTAATTGCAATAATATGCCCTGTTGATTGTGCCAGAGCATCTGCATATTGCTTTGCAAATTGACCCAGTTCTCCAATTGGAGAATATTTTTTCAGTATTATTTCTCCCTCTCTATCCGTGAAAATTTCTAAGGGATCCCCTTCTCTAATTCTTAAGGTTCTCCTAATTTCTTTCGGAACTACAACACGACCAAGATCATCTATTCTTCTTACAATTCCAGTTGCTTTCATATATAATCTTCCTCCGTTTTACATAATATACTATGAGTTAAATTTACACAATTGATTTTACCTAGTAATATTGTTTGTAAAATGGGAAAGTTTATACATTTGATTTTCAATTTTATGTTTTATTATATCGATTCATTCTTAATTTACCAATTTTATATCTTGAACTAAAAGCCACCGATATTGGATCTTAAAAAATCAAAAGTATTAAAAACATCTAAGATACCATAACCCCAATCTCGATTGGGATATGAAATATTGGGGCTCCTTCTAGCACCACGTATTAAAAAACTCTTCATTGCAACATTATCCATACCTGGAAGATTTCCACGAACCGATGACCATTCAAACACTAAAGCTACTACCCCAGCCGTATGAGCAGCCGCTACCCCCGTTCCGGTATAGTAAATAAACTCCCCACCCAGTCCCGGCGCAATATAGTCAACTCCAGGAGCTGCTAAACTTGGTTTTACATACAAGGCCCTGCTATATCCACGACTGGAATTCACATATAGATTATTATTGACCGGATTATATGCAGTTACCGTAGTTACCGCATAGGCATTTCCTGGAGAAACAATGGTTGTATAAATGTCTGGTTGGATAAAATAAGTATCTGTCGTTATAAAATCCCCCATGGGGAGCCATATATGAATACTATTGGAAAGTTCCCCCTGTCCATATACATTGAATCTCCAGACTCCAGGGGATATATTTTTAAATCGAAGGAGTATTAATTGATCACCTGTCTCAGCTTCCACCGTAAAATAATCCATACTAATTACTGTTCTCTCAAATATGAAGGATATATCCCTTTGAACCGTAAGACTGGGAGCCACTCTTGGAATATATTCCCCAGAGGGTGATTGTATATCAATGGAGAAAATACCCGGTGAATCCCCCCAAATTTCCATGGAAAAACCAGTCTCACCTTCCCCTACATTAAGTTCCACCGTATTATATCCAGTAATAGGGTCTATAATCCCCCGATAATGTCTTCCCCGGTTACCTTCATTTCCAGCTGATACCACAAAGCCAATATTGGGTATTTCTGCTATCAAATTAGATAAAACACTGACAGCTAATCTTCCGTCATGTCCTCCCTGGGAAGTCCCAAGTCCTAGGCAGATTACCACTGGTCGATTTAAGTATCTCCCAACCAAGGCACAATATTCTATGCCCCACATAATAAAGTTTTCTTGAAAGCATTGAACATTCGGAGGAATTGAAAAGAATTCTTTTAAATATTCCTTGGCCTGCCTCAATTTCACAATGACAAGTTCCGCATCCGGAGCAACACCAAAAAAATCAAAACTTTCATTGGGCGTACCAGCTGCAATTCCTGCCATCATGGTTCCATGCCCCACTTCATCTATGCTAGGTACGATATCCAGTGGGTTTTCAGAAACCAAGGCCTGGTTAATCTGTTCTTGAAGATATTCTGTTCCAAAATATGATTCAAACTCATACTCCCGGCTAAAACCTTGCCCTATATCAATGGTCTGATCCCATATACTTACAATCTTAGAAGTACCATCTGACTTTAAAAAGGCCGGATTTGTATAATCTATCCCAGTATCAACAATTCCGATTAAAACACCCTCCCCTCTTAAATTTAGGGCTGGTATGGTCCGAAGTTGTTCTACACCCGATGCTTCCAAACTAATTTCGCTGGTCAATCCAAAAAGCTTCGGAATGGCCGAATAACCAAACTCTACAATAGTTCGGCTATTAATTTGATTGGCAGGGATATGTAAAATAGCGAAAGCATCATTCATAACATGAAAAACTGCATCTGGGAATCGTTCTTCAAAACGTCTAGAATCTGATCGATTATCTAATATGATATCCCCATAGTCTTCACTTAATATTTTTCGTCTTTCCTCCTCCGTCATTTGGCACCTCCTTTTTTAGATAATATATATTTATACTATAATTCCTGTACGTAAACTATCAAACACATTGTAAATATCCAATATTCCATAACCCCAATCCCGATTTGGATAATCTAAGGAAGCATCCCTTCTTGCTCCCCGGATTAATAGTTTTCTCATTTCTATTGTACTCATACGAGGTAAATTTCCTCTTACTACTCCCCATTCTAATAACAAGGCAGCTATTCCTGCTGTATGGGCTGCTGCCACGCTGGTTCCAGAAAACTCTCGAAATCCACCATCTATGGTAGGAGCAGTGATGTTTACACCTGGTGCAGCGATATCTGGTACAACGCCTCCTGCTGTTGAAAACCCTCTACTGGCCTCCGGATAAAGGCTATCATCTGTAATATTATAAGCTGTAACCGTGATTGGAATTTCTGCATTTCCAGGATTTAAGACCGTTGTATATGGATTGGATCGAATAAAGTAGGTTTCATCGGATATAAATCCATTCATTGGTAGCCAAATGTTATAAGGTAAATTAAGATCCCCTCGTTCATATACACGAAACCTCCATATACCTGGAACCGGATTAAAGAAGCGAAATAAGATTAACTGGTTTCCTGTTACTACCTCAACAGTTAAAAAATCAATTATAATACGGGTAGGCTCAAAAACGAAAGTAACTTCACGATTTTCCCGAATTCCAGGCCCCATTGGAGGAATTACTTCTCCCGAAGGGGAGGTGATTTCAACAGAAAAGGCACTGGGAGATCTTCCCCATAACTCCATAAGAAAATTCCCTTGGTTTTCTCCAACAAATAGTTCCACCGTATCATATCCAGTGACTCTATTTACAATTCCCTCATAATGTCTCCTACTATTTCCTTCATTTCCTGCTGCGATAATCATAGCGACCCCATGTCTGGTAGAAAATAAGGATAAGTATTGAGCCAAAAATCCCCGACCATCATGAGGGCCTTGGGATGAACCCAAGGCTAGACAGATAACCATAGGTCTAGCCAATTCCTTTAATTTATTTGCTAAATAAGTAAATGCAAAAAAGATATCCGTATCCTGATAACAAACCGCCCCTTCCGGAATACAAAAAAAATCTCGTAAGTATTGTTTTGCTTGTTTTAATTTTACTACTACAAATTCTACATCAGGTGCAACCCCATAAAAATCCTGATCCACTATCTCCGTTCCCCCTGCAACCCCTGCCACCATAGTGCCATGCCCAGTATCATCCCTACTAGGCACTATATCAAAGGGATTGTCACTTTGTAAGGCCTGATTAATTTGCTCCCTAGTATACTCCGTTCCATAAGCTAAATCCTGTGGTGGATTATCGCTGATAATGGTCTGATCCCAAAGAGCAGCAATCCGAGTTGTACCATCCGCATACTGAAAAACTTTATTGGTGTAATCTATCCCAGAATCTATAATAGCAATCAAAACTCCCTGGCCTCTCAAATTAAAAGCTGGAATATTTCTTAGCCTCGTAACCCCCGATGCTTCCAAACTTTGATGACTGATTGGTCCACGGATTAATGGCATAACATTATAACCTAAATTTCGAATCGTATTTATCGTTATTTCATTCACAGGTACATGTACGATAGCAAGCAGGTAATTTATAATATTAATAGTGGCTCCTGGAAATACATTAAACACACTAAAATCACCATAATATTCTATTAATAAATCAGCATAATCTTCACTAACAATGGGATTTACCTCTTCACCTGTCATCCGATTTTCCCCTATCATCTACTTATAATATATATATATAAATCCTAGTTAAAGTATGAAAAAAGTCTGTTATAAGCAAATCGCTATAACAGACCTCATTCATATATTATTATTTCAGTGGTTTTTTCTTTCCCTCCTCTTACGGATGAAAGCTGTTATCCCAAACAAGAATAAGTCTCCAAGCAAAATAAATAGTAATAGCTCAAAGGAGAATGTTCCGTAACTTTCCTTCTCCCTTAACAGCATCCATGTACCAATTCCAGTCCACAGGATAGGGGAAATCATTGACCATCGAAGGCGTTTTCGAAAAGCCAAGAAGATTTGTAGTAGAATTAGTACACTAGGAATCACCGTTAAAAGTAAAATTGTAATTCTGTTAATCATTGATTCTGACATGACATCCTCCGTCTGTTAAAGAAATACCTTCTTCCTTACGCATTAAACATAACCTTTTCGCTATTGAAGGCTTTCGTTATCAAAACCGTAATGATAGCAGCTAAAAAGGCAGTCGTTCCTACAGTAAGACCAAATTGTGTCATTGTAAGTTCACCTAAGAAAAGATTTTGTAAACTTACCGCTGAATTATAAATTGGAATTGCAAAATATTCAATTCCTTTTTCTGTACCACCAGAAAACATAGTCATAATACTACCAAGCATAACTACAATCATGAGAGGCATAACATAAGTATTGGCTTCCTTTGCGGTTCTTGCATAGACTGCTACTAAGGAGATCAAGGAAACATAAAGGTAAACCACAATCAAAAGGAGTACTAATAGTTGAATCATTTCGATTGGAGTAAAAGATATGTTGCCAAGAGCTCCCATGGCTGTATCAGCATCTCCCTCAAAACCTCCGTAGAGACGTTGAATTCCAATCATAGTGAATATTGTGTAGATAACTGCAGAAAGGCTAGACAAGATCCCTAAGGATAGCAATTTACCCATGACAATATCGCTTCTTTTAATCGGCGAAATTAACATACTGGATAAGGTACCTCTCTCTTTTTCTCCTGTGATGGCATCAACCCCAAGACCCATTGCACCACTAAACAACATAATATTGATTAATAGGGGTAATAACATGGATAAGGGCTTGGCACTGGCCTTTTCCTCATCTACGATAATGGAAGACTGCGGATCCTTATCAATATAAAATACCTGTAACTGTTCTATATTACCCAGTCTTTCTGCCAATAGCTGCTGCTGATATGTATTAAGCACCATATTTAAGAATTTCTCTCTAGCAGCAACCGAATAATCTTCCGCGGTATTATAATAGGTTTTAACCTCAGGAATTTCATCTCCAAGATTTTGATAGGCTCCAATTTTATCAAGAAACCCTTCTTCAAAAACTACTAATAATTCTACATCACCACTTTTAATATCCGCTTTAATATCTTCAATATTATGGGATAAAACTAGTGGGGTAATCTCAGCCTCATATCCCATACTGGAAACTAGCTCATCAAAACCTTCTGGAGCATTCTGAATATAAACCTTGGGTATATTCTTTTCAATATCGTTCACCATATTGGTGGCCAATCGCCCCATTAAAGAGTACATAATCATAATTAACAAGCCAGGCATAACAAACAAACTAAAAACCAGTTTTTTATCCGTAAATACTCGGGTTAATTCTTTGACTAAAATATTTTTTACAGCACTCATATTATGCCTCCTCCTTATTATGTAATTTGTACAATTCAAAGAATGCATCCTCTAGGTCTTCGGTATGGGTACTCGATAAAATATCCTCTAAGCTACCGTCTATTACCTTATTCCCATTTATGATGATACCAATCTTATCACATAACTTTTCTGCCTCGGACATAATATGCGTAGAAATAATGACGGTTTTCCCTTCCTTCTTCAACAACTTCAAATAATCGGTTACATTTCTTGCCGTAACGATATCAAGACCATTGGTAGGTTCATCAAATATCACCACATCTGGATCATGCACTAGGCTTACAGCTATGGAAGCCTTTTGTTTCATACCTGTGGAAAGTTCCTCAATTTTTTTATCTTCAAATTCCTTAATACCGAAATAATTGAACAGCTTCTCTCTTCTTTCCTGAATGGTTTTATCATCTTGACCATGTAACTTTCCAAAAAAATTAAACATATATTTGGGTGAAAACTGTGGATCCAATTTAATTTCATTGGTTAAAAAACAAATTTTCTTTCTTACTTTTTCAGAATCTTTTACGGTGTCAAATTCACATACCTTAATATCCCCCTGAGTGGGTTTTAATAAAGTTGCGATACAACGCAGTGCAGTGGTTTTTCCTGCACCATTGGGTCCTAGAAGCCCATAAATCTCCCCTGGCTTTGCTGTAAGACTAAGTTCATTCACTGCCCTTTTAATATTTTTTTTCGTTCTTTGCTCCATCATCTGCTTCTTTGAAAGCTTATAGACTTTGGTCAAATTATTTACAACAATCATAGCCTTTTTATCCTTTCTCCTATTAATAATATTTTTGAAACGATCCAACATAGCTTTTACTTTTATATTACTTAAATAAAAGTATAATTTTCATTTCTATTATTTGTCAACCAAATTTCCATTAAAATTCCATTATAAAATAATGATAAGTTATCTTAATACTTTATACTTTCATTTACATCAAGCTTTCATCTAAAACAATGGTAAAAGGTCCATCGTTGATCAAGCTTACTTCCATGTCTGCTCCAAATTCCCCTGCTTGCACCCTTCCGATACGTTCCTTAATGCTTTCCAAGAAGTATTCATAGATTTCTCTTGCCAGACCTGCTTTTGCTGCCTTAGTAAAATCAGGACGATTCCCCCTCTTACAATCAGCATATAAGGTAAATTGGGACACAAGCAAAATCTCTCCTCCCACATCTTGTAAGGAGAGATTCGTTTTTCCCATCTCATCGGAAAAAATTCGAAGCTTTAGTATTTTATCAATATAATGATCTGCAATTTCTTTATTGTCCTGACTTCCTACACCAAGAAATATCAGATACCCCTTCTTTATGGCACCGATACATTCATTATTTACAGTAACCTTTGCCTCTTTTACTCTTTGAATTACTACTCTCATAATCTCCTCTATCCTCTTTTCTATCTTCTTTTTCCCTTGTATTTATCTATTTTCCTGAAATCCTATTTCCTTGTGCCCTATTTCCTTTGAGTTCAATTTCTCTTGTGTCCTATTCCATGGAATACTTTTCCCTTATATCCCATTCCTTTGAAGCCTATTCCATTGAAGCCTATTCCTTTGAATCCTATTCCCTTGTATCCTTTTCCTTTGAATCCTTTTTCACTTATATCCTATTTCCCTAGCATTCTTCTTCCACTGAATTCCATTTCCTCTGAAACCCATACCGATGCTTCCATGGTTTTTTCATTTACAAAAATAGGAGATTTAGATTTGTTTTGTTTCTTGTGCGATTACAGACCACTCTTCTATCAGTTTATCTAAGCTAAACCTGGCATTGGCAGGACTGGTGGAGGGCAACTTCTTAATCTCTCGCTGGGTAATTGGATAAGTATATTTCATATACAAACTATATGCAGTACCCCCATTGGCAAAGAGGCACTGGATATCAGCAGCCTGCAAAATAATTGATAAATCATTTGCTACTACATTTCGTATGCTACGATCACTGGATCCAATAATTTCACAGCTTTGAATCACGTCCCAAAGAGCAATCCTATATTTAAAAAGAAAATCTTTCTTTTGCTCTATGGTTACTGGGCATTCTTCATTAAAAATAGCACTGATTACTTTCCAAAATCGATTCTGCGGATGATGATAAAAAAAACTACCTTCTCTTGATTTCACTGAGGGAAATGAACCTAGAATTAAAATTCTAGATTCTTCGTTAAATACCGGTGGTATTGGATGAACTACTCTTTCCATCATTAATTCCCTATGATCCTTTTACCATCTCAGAGTAAAAGGAATCTCCTGCTATTTCTGATGGTATATCAAGTGTCTCTAAAATAGTTGCTGCTATATCCCCAAAGCTTTTTCTTGTCCCAAGATTAACACCGGATTTAATCTTACTTCCATAAGCCACAAAGGGAACATACTCCCTAGAATGATCTGTAGAAGGTGTCGAAGGATCACATCCATGATCCGCCGTTATCATTAGTATATCATCCTCTCTTAAACCTTCTAAAATTCTTGGAAGCTGTGAGTCAAAATAAGATAGAGCCTTGGCATAGCCATCAACATCATTCCGATGGCCATAGATCATATCAAAGTCCACCAAATTCACAAAACAAAGTCCTGAGAAATCCTGCTCTAACCGTTCCATTAGTTTTTCAATACCCTCCTCATTATTCAGGGTTCGAACGGTATCTGTTATCCCTCTCCCGGCAAAAATATCATTAATTTTTCCTACTGCCAGTACCTCTAACCCCTGTTCTGATATCTGATCCAGCATGGTTTTTCCGGGAGCCAAGGAATAATCATGGCGATTAGAAGTTCTTGTATAATTAGGGTACTCACCAATAAAAGGTCTGGCAATTACCCGACCAACACTGTGCTCCCCCGATAGGATTTCCCGGGCAATTTCACAATAACGGTAAAGTTCTTCCACCGGCACTAGCTCCTCATGGGCGGCTACCTGAAATACACTATCGGCAGAAGTATATACAATTAAATCCCCGGTTTTCTCATGTTCCTGTCCATAATCTTTGATTACTTCAGTACCAGAGTAAGGCCGATTACATATGACTTTTCTACCGGTTCTTTTCTCAAATTCTTTTATTATGGAATCCGGAAATCCATTGGGGTAAGTTGGAAATGGTTTTTCTGAAATAATGCCAGCAATCTCCCAGTGTCCTGTTGTTGTATCCTTACCCTTAGAACTCTCCGCCAGTCTAGCAACAACTCCTTCAAAGGGCTTATCATGTAATTGTGGAAAATAGTCCTTAATACCATCCATATGAAACAAACCCAATCTCTCCATATTGGGCATATGAAATTGATTGCTTTTGGATACCGCTAGTAGAGTATTACTTCCTTCATCACCATAACTGGATGCGTCTGGGAGCTCCCCAATTCCTAAACTATCTAATACAACTAAAAAGATTCGTTTCATAACTACCTCCTTACCTTCTTCCAACTCCACAGTACATATTTTTTAGTAACAGCAAATATTATATACAAAAAATAATAGAAATTTAGTATATCCACCAGATCCTATATTGATATCCTGTAATTACCATGCCCTAAATATTATAGTAATTAAATCAAGATATGTCCATGTCTTCTTATTATACAGTAAGTAAATCCAATAAAAATTAAAACCAAATTAAGATGAAGAGAAAACTATTGTTCACGCCCGTATTATATGCTATAATTTACAAAGTTAACCGAAAATATATTTTCTTAATCAACATAGAAAGGTAGTGCATTAATGAAGTTTAATGCTTTTAAGCAATTGATTAAAAATTATAGACATGGGTTCATATTAGTTTATGGACTGATCTATATGATCTGGTTTACCTATCTGGAACGGACGGTAACTACAGATTTTAATCCTGTATATATGAAACTAGATGATTATATTCCCTTTATGGAGATTTTTATTATTCCATATTTACTCTGGTTTATATATATTTTTATTACCGTAGCATACTTTTTCTTTACCTCTAAACAGGAATATTATAAATGTTGTGCTTACCTGTTTATCGGAATGACAATTTGTCTTATTATTTACACCATATGGCCTAATGGTCATTATTTGCGAGTAAATTTAGATACCTTAGGTAGAGAAAACTTGTTTACAAAAATGGTCGGTATGATTTATGGATTAGATACAGCTACTAATGTATTTCCTAGTATCCATGTCTTTAATTCCATTGGTGCTTTTATTGCCATTAATAAGAATGAGAAATTGCAGAAAATTAAATGGTTACAATGGTCAGCTTTTATTCTAACCATTCTAATCTGTCTATCAACTGTTTATCTAAAACAACACTCTGTTATGGATATCTTTGGAGCAATCGTACTTAGTATTGTTATGTATTTTATTGTGTATGTTCCAGCTTGGGGGAAGGTCTCCAAACACTCTGAGCAGAAGCTGCAAAAGGCTTCCTAAAGAAAATTTAACTTTATATTATATAAGAAGGCTACGGATTACTGAATCAATAAGATTCCTCCGTAGCCTTTACTTATTCCAAGTGATACTCTATTTTAATTAAATCCGTAGATTTTTCTTGTAATATTATAACCCACTTCTACTACCTTGCGACCAAATTTTCCAGGTAGATTCATGGAACGGCCAAGAATTTGGGAACGAATTTTTTTATAAAGTCTTCTATCGTATTTTTTTAAATAATTCCAAAGTTCCTCTTTCTTTGCTAAGCTCTCTTCACTGCCTTCCTTAATTAAAAATACCGAACTAACCGCCATCATCATGGATAGATATTTTATCATGTAATTTTGGAGTTTCTTACTCTTAATTTGGAAGATGTCATGGGATTCAATCATAATCTTTGTAATCTTTAGTTGTTGATCAATCCTTCGAATCATTACCTGCTCATTTACCGATTGGTCGGATCTACCGATAAAATAACGATAAAGGTTCACATCCATGTAATATAAGGTCTTTACAAAGGGTAATGGTTGATAAACAAAGATATTATCCACATAGAAAGTATGTTTTGGAAGCACAATTCCACAATTCTGTAATAGCTTTGTTCGATAAATGGTGGAATGCATCAAAATATTCTGGCTCTGTTTAAAATGCATAATCTCATCCCAGGTAAAAATCCGATCCTTAGGCAAAGCCCTTTGATAACGAATTACTTTTTTCTTTTTCGCTCCTACTTTCTCATATACGTAATTTGCCAAAAATAAATCTGGACTATTTCCCTCTGCTATTAATTCCTTCAGCACTTTCATAATTTGGGCTAAGGCTTCTTCATTTACCCAGTCATCACTGTCAACCACTTTAAAATATAAACCAGTTGCATTTGCTAGGCCGGTATTTACCGCCTCTCCATGTCCACCATTTTCTTGGCTAATTACACGGATGATATTAGGGTATTTTTCTTGATAACTCTCTGCTATCTTTTGTGTGTCGTCAACAGAACCATCATTTACAATAATGATTTCCATGTCATTTCCGCCACTTAGTAAAGTTTCAATTGCATGACTCATGTATGCAGCTGAATTATAGCAAGGTATCACTGCTGTCATTAGCTTCATACCCTCGTTCCCCCCTCTTCTTATATTAAATTTTCTGGGTTTAAACTCTCTAATTCTGGTACAACAAAACGTCCATCTTTACGGATTAAGACATCATCAAAATAGATTTCTCCGCCACCATATTCCGGAGTCTGTATACAAACCAAATCCCAATGAATTGCTGAAGAGTTTCCGTTAGGTGCCTCCTCTTCATAACAGTTGCCTGGAGTAAAGTGGAAAGATCCCATAATCTTTTCATCAAACAAGGTATCCTTCATAGGTTTTAATATATATGGATTAACACCAATAGCAAACTCACCAATGTATCTAGCCCCTTCATCGGTATTTAAAACTTCATTTAATCTCTCTGTATCATTGGCTGTGGCTTCAACAATCTTGCCATTCTCAAAACGGAATGAAATGTTTTCGAAAGTAAATCCCTGAAATACTGCTGGGGTATTATAAGTTAAGGTACCATTAACGGAATCCCTAACAGGAGCTGTATAAACTTCTCCATCTGGAATATTGCGTTTACCATCACAAGGAACAGCAGGGATACCCTTAATGGAAAAGCTTAGATCCGTTCCAGGACCAACAATTCTAACCTTATCCGTACGATCCATGTATTGAACCAAATTTTCCATGGCTTTTCCCATTTTTGAGTAATCTAGATTACAAACCTTAAAATAAAAATCTTCAAAGTTTTCTTGACTTGTATTAGAGAGTTGAGCCATGGCAGCATTAGGATATCTTAAAACAACCCATCTTGTTTTCTTAACACGAATATCATGGTGTACTGGTGTCTGATAATAAGTTTCATATAATTTCATCTTTTCTGATGGGACATCTGCTAATTCAGATACATTGTCAGTTCCCCGAACAGCTACATAACAATCCATCTCAGACATTTCAGCGGCATCGATCTTGGCCATGAGGGAAAGCTGCTCTTCTGTACAATTTAATAACAATTCTCTTTGAAGTCTAACATCGGTATAATGAGGGAATGGCACACCTCCAGCCTTATATACCTCCTTAACTAGCTGTCTTGCTAAATCCTGTGTGGCTGCACCAATGTAGTGAACATATACTTTATCTCCTGGCTTTACATCCATAGAATAATTTACAAGGTTATGAGCCAATACTTTAATTCTCTCGTCCATTCTAATTCTCCTTATCAAGTTTTAATAATAGTATAAACAAAATTTTAAAAGTGATTGATTTTTAATTAATCACACCATCTATTATTATAGCACATAAATGGTAATGATAATAAACCGTTCTTTTATCTTACTCAAGGTAGGATATAAAAACATTTCCCGCCTCTTCAAACATTTGAGTACTATCTTGAATACCCTTTTTAACAATTTTATTATTTTTAACAGGGTCTATCATTAAGATGTTAAAATTATCATATCCGACAATCAACACGGCATCCCTTCTACTGGTATAAGCAATTACTGGTCTTCCTAAGGACACATAATATAATACTTCATCCAAGCTGCAACCTGTTAGGCGAATGGGCTCATACTTAGAATGATCCAATAGAAACTCATAGATTGCTTCATTCATAGAATGAATCTGATTCGTTTCCATTTTAATGCCCTGATATTCTAGCATTAGTTTAATAATGATCGGAATTGATTTTCCTTCTGCTGCCACAGACCACTCAACATCTTCAAACCAAGAAATGGTTTTCTTTGTAGCTTTTACACCCCGTTCCCAAACCAATTGCTTCCGGTTATTAAGAACCACACCGATGCCTTCATTGGCAATCCGAATTGCTTCCGATGCGTCTTTATAAGAGCCTTTTACCTGATCAAAAACATAGGGGTAATACTGTAATGGTGGTTGATTTGTCACCTCTAACCTTACCGTAGGATCCTGATTAATAACAGAATTAACTGTGGTTAAAACCCTAGGAACCCCATCCATAATAAATCCACTGGGCAAGGTTAAATATGCTTCTGTCAAAGCCTTCTCTGTAACTCTGCTAGTAACTCGTACAAAAGGAGTCACCTCTTTGATCTGATTCATAATATAGTCCTCCTTGCTTGGAACAAAGACAGTACTACCATTGTCTGATGTCTTCTGTACCCTATGCAAGGTAACAATATTTTCATTTACTTCAATATCAGTGATATAATACCCTGATTCTTCATAACTCTTTAATATTTCATTCTTTACAGTAGAAATATTAACTACACTTAAGGGTGTTAGCTCCCCTTTGTCATAGGTTTGAATTATATCACCTTTGGCAACATATCCATAAATAAGATTCGAATCTATCTTATCCAGTAGTAGGATATTATATCCATCCGGTGCAGAAATTTGATCGATTTCCTCTTTCTCAAGATTCAACACATAGATGCTACTGGCCAGCTTGGGGTCAGAGTCTGACTGCCATGCAATACAATTCATTTCAGGAATAGTAACCAAATAATCCTTATAAATATTTGTTGCAATCTCCTCCAATTCCCTAGTAATTAGATTATAAGCATAGATATTATTATAAATACTAAAGTAAAAAACATCCTTTGCATTTAAATAGAAAATATCATTGATATCCTCCTTCAATATCTGGTAGGGCTCTTCTACTGGTATATATACCATTTCCTCAATTCGATTTTCGGATCGAACATAATGATAGAGGATAAGAGCAACCCTTCCTTCATATTGACCTCGGTTCATATAGCCGTAGACAACAAAGTTTATATTTCCTTCTGCATCCATATCAAGAATCCGAATATCATGTTGATCATAGGTATCT
The DNA here is from genome assembly GCA_012839085.1 of Clostridiales bacterium. Lineage (GTDB taxonomy): Bacteria > Bacillota > Clostridia > Lachnospirales > Lachnospiraceae > Mobilitalea. Next base: position 1,593 of record DUNZ01000110.1, on the reverse strand, counting down.
CTGATATAGTCACTTTCTTCCTGTCGGAAAGAAAATACCCGAACCATCTCATTATCTTTTAAATTATAAAACCAAAGTTCACGATTCCTTACAAAGGCTAATTTATTTTTATCCGGGCTAGCTAAATATTCTATCTCATAATCAGAGGTTATTCCAAGTTTTAACTCACTCTTGGATAGACTTGCCAAATTGACATCAAAATAAGCCTCCATAAATCGCTCATAATCCAATAAATACATTCGTTGTGGGCTATAACGTACCCTATAAAATTCTTTGATCAGATAGGTCTCCTGAATCTCTTCTAAATTTATGTTCACATAATATTTTAATTCTACTAGGGCAATATCCGAATAAATCTCTTTTATCGTTGGAACTATCTTAGTAAGGAATTCAGGATTTAAGTCCCCCCAGGTAATTAAATCAAAATCAGAGTGAATATTTACATAAGAAAAGGATGTATTATCCCCAGCTTTCGGTTCCAAATATTTTCTGATTTCCTCGGCAGCCTTTTTATCCTTAAGAGCATTATGAAAATCTAAAATGTAGTCTAGTTTTTCCTCTAAATAAGAGTTTGCAAACACTTTAATCCGAGTGTAATAATACATCTTTTTACTTTCATTGGTTACCAAGGATAATTTTACGGCATACTCTTTCCCTTCTACCAAATCAGCATTCAGTTTCACCTTCGCAATAATATGCTGATCCTCTTCTTCAAAAACACTGATGGAATCCTTCTCGACCAACTCATTTCCTACAAATTCACGGACTTCATAATTTAATTTTTTAATTACATAATCTTGTTGATTAATTACAACTTCAAATTCTTTCTCTCGATTCAACGGCGTAATCGATTCACGCATTTTATTTGCATTGATATTACTGCTATATCCATGGAGAAGATTTATTTCATTTTCTTCAACTTTTAGAGTAACCAAAGGAAAGGTCACATTTTCCATGACCGTTGTATTGTCAATATCGAAAACCACTTCTTTAATTCCCTTACTAAAATAATTCAAAGAAATCAAGAAAATTCCGATAAGTAGTATAATCCTATAAATCAATCTTAGTAACTTGTTATTCATTTTCTCTCATATCTTCCTTTAACATCCATCCTACTTTAATGGGTTATAATTATATCTTTACCATCCCTTTGTCATTTTACCATATTTTTTCTATAAAAAATAGACTCTCATCTTCTGATTATTCTATATTTTACTTTCTTTTTTATCAGAGTACAACCATATAAATCTTAAATTAATCTTATATCTCCCTTCTTATTCATCTCACAAGAGAACTATATTTGCATATATTGATAATAAAAAGTTTAGGAGCACTCACATGTCTGATTCAGCTAATACATCAAAATCTGATATTGAATCAAAAAAAGATTCTGTAATAAAAACAGAAGAGACCAAAAATAATACACCATGCAATGATTGTCAATCTAATTATAAATTAAGTGGCACTGAAAGCAAGTATAGAGTGCCGAATTATATTGCCAAAAAACAATCTGGAAGTAATGTAAGCCCAACAACACTCAATCAACCAGATCAAAATAATTCCTCAACGGTTCCTGGTACTCCTACAACTCCT
>DUNZ01000109.1 GCA_012839085.1 Clostridiales bacterium | reverse complement strand
TAGCAATTAAATTTAAAAAAATTGCAATGAAGTTAGAACAAAGAAATATTATAAGATAATATCATACAAAAATATATATGGCCTGAGATTCTGACCAAGAGAAAGGAAATGTTCTTTTGGGAAGATTTCAGGCCTTATATTACTCAATTGCTTAGAAAAATAGAGATTGTAGTGTCATATGATCAGTGGTTTTCTTTTGTTGCAGAATTTAGGGTGTTCACTGGAGCCATACAACTATGATTCTCACATACATAATAAGTGGTTTTTTCATTTATAACATGATAGTCTTTGATATGATTTGGTATCTTTAACAATTCCTCTTCATTGTTCTTATCTTTTAACAGAACCACAGTATTTGGTTCAAAATGTTCCGATAGATATTCCGTCAGCTCTTGGAAATCCTCATGTTCATGAGCTAGGCAGACAATCTCCTTCGATGGATAAAGGGCTTGCATTAATGCAATTAAAGAGAAACTAAAGGCGGATGGATAATCCTTGATCTGACCAGCCAAAAAGCGTAGTTGTTGATCTGCATATTTCTGATACTTTTGATTGGCAGTTAGATTGGCCAGACGTTGTAGTACAAAGGCGGCAACGGAGTTACCAGAAGGAATCGCACCATCATAAACTTCCTTAGGACGATAGATTAATTGCTCGGCATCCTTAGCATTCAGGAAAAATCCACTGTCTTTTTCATCCCAAAATTGGTCAAGCATTTGATCAACTATAGTAACCCCTAGTTTTAAATAATCGATTTCAAAGGTCACCTCATAAACGGATAAAAGAGCCATAGCAAAAAATGCGTAATCATCAAGATGACCAAAAAAGGCTTTGTCTTCTTCTCTATATCTTACATATAGGCGCCCTTCTTCATCCATCAGCCGATTTCGGATAAACTCTACTGCTCTTTTAGCAACTGCAGCATATTCTTCGCTTTTAAATACTTTTGCAGCAGTAGCATAAGCAGTAATCATTAAGGAATTCCAAGAAGTAAGAATTTTATCATCTTTATGCAACTTGGATCTTCCTTGACGGTAAGCGTAGAGTTTCTGGCAGCAGCGGACAATTTTTTCATTATCGGATTTCATTTCCCAAGTCTTAATTAAATTAGGAATAGAGGAACCGTCAAAATTTCCTTCTTTGCTAATATCAAAATAGGTGTTAAAGAAAGAACCATCCTCATTGCCTAGGACTGAATTAATTTCCTCTGGAGTATACACATAAAACTTTCCCTCCACCCCTTCGCTGTCAGCATCTTGGGCACAATAAAAGCCCCCTTCTTTGTCCGTCATTTCTCTGCGGATATATTCCAGAACTTGCTCAGCTACTGTTTTGTAAAGTGGATTTTTTGTATATTGATAGGCTTCTGCATAGGCAATCACCAACATGGCATTGTCATACAACATCTTTTCAAAATGGGGTACCAACCATTTTTCGTCAGTGGAATAACGACAAAAACCATATCCGATGTGGTCAAAGATGCCGCCTCGGTACATATTTTTCAAGGTGTTTTCCACCATGAAAAGAGCTCGTTCATCTGCTTCTAAACAAGCATAGCGAAGTAAAAACATTAAATTGTGGGGAGTGGGAAACTTAGGAGGATTTCCAAAACCACCATAATCATGGTCGTGGCTTTGTTCAAACTGAGTTACAGCTAGTTGGATCAATTCTTTGCTAGGCTCGCCGGTATTGGTTTTCTCTTCAAATTCCCGTTTCATAATTTGAGCGATCTGGTTACCGGTACGAATTAGATCTTCTCGATTATCTTCCCAGTCCTTTCGGACTTCTTCTAATAAATCCATTAGACCAATCATTCCATAACGAGAGTTTTTCGGTATAAAAGTTGCCGCAAAGAATGGTTTTTGATCCGGGGTCATTAATATGGTAAGAGGCCAGCCACCGTGACCTGTGGTAGCCTGACATACAGCCATATAAACCGTATCGATATCTGGCCGTTCCTCCTTGTCAACTTTAATGGAGACAAAGTATTGATTCAGCATTTCAGCTACTTCTTCATCTTCAAAACATTCTTGGGCCATAACATGGCACCAGTGACAAGTACTGTAGCCGATGCTTAAGAAGATGGGTTTATTTTCTTTTTTGGCAAGCTGGAAGGCTTCTTCTCCCCAAGGGTACCATTGGACGGGATTGTAAATGTGTTGTAGTAAATAAGGGGATTTTTCATTGACTAATTTATTTGGAATTCGACTAGTACCTTGTCCTTTATTTGTTACTTGTTCGGTTGTAATCATAGACGCACTCCTTATCATTGCTTATTTTAAATCAGACATTTTATTTAATTATTATGCCAATAAGGAGTGGGGATTATTAGATCTTTAATAGATTGTATATAAAACTAAATTTTACTAGAAATGATATATAATAAAACACGTAGTATTCTCAAGTAAAATATGCAATAATGATTGACAAATCTTTGAAAATATAGTAAAGTAAAATTGGAATTAATTCATTCAATGAACTAAATCGAAAGGAGGACTTTTATGGCATTTTTTAAAGGTATTGATAAAATCAAGTACGAGGGACCAAATAGTAAAAATCCGTTATCTTTTAAGCATTATAATCCCAATGAAGTTGTTGCGGGTAAAACCATGAAAGAGCAATTAAGGTTTGCTATGTCATATTGGCATACATTCACTTATATGGGAGGAGATCAGTTCGGTGGAGCTAGTATTTGCCGACCATGGGATCAGACAGAAGACACCATGGAGCAAGCAATTAACCGAGTTCATGCTGCATTTGAATTTATGGAGAAAGCTCAGATACCATTTTTCTGCTTCCATGATAGAGATATTGCTCCCCTAGGCAAGGATTTGAAAGAAACTAATGAAAGACTAGATATTATTGTTGATGTCATTAAAAAGGAGATGGCTAGGACTGGAATCAAATGCTTATGGGGAACAACCAATGCATTTGGTGATGGAAAATTCGTCCACGGTGCCGGAACCTCCTGCAATGCTACAGTATTTGCTTATGCTGCAGCACAAATTAAAAAAGCCATGGAAATTACCAAAGAACTTGGTGGAGAGAATTATGTATTCTGGGGCGGTAGAGAAGGCTATGAAACCCTACTTAACACCGATACTGAACTGGAATTAGATAACTATGCAAGATTACTACAAATGGCTGTTGATTATGCAGAAGAAATTGGTTTTACAGGGCAGTTTTTAATAGAGCCGAAGCCGAAGGAGCCTACAAAACATCAGTATGATTTTGATACGGCATCGGTACTTGCATTTTTAAGAAAATACAATCTACAAGAAAAATTTAAAATCAATGTGGAAGCAAACCATGCAACCTTAGCGCAACATACCTTCCAACACGAATTAAATCAGGCAAGAATTAATGGTGTTCTGGGAAGTATAGATGCTAACCAAGGTGATACATTATTAGGATGGGATACGGATCAGTTCCCGACCAATCTATACGATACTACCATGGCCATGTATGAAGTTCTACTAGCTGGTGGCTTTACCACAGGCGGACTGAACTTTGATGCGAAAGTACGTAGAGCATCTTTTGATGAGTATGATTTATTCTATGCATATATAGCAGGTATGGATGCTTTTGCTAAAGGCTTGAAGGTTGCTGCTAGATTGATTGAAGATCGTGCATTAGAAGATTTTAAAGAAAAACGCTATGCTAGTTATAAAGAAGGAATCGGTAAAGATATTATTGAAAACAAAGTAGGATTTAAGGAGCTAGAAGCATATGCTTTAGAACATGGAGTGACACCGAATGAGTCTGGCCGTCAGGAACTTCTAGAAAGCATAGTGAATCAATACATCTTAGAAGCATAATAGATTAATACAATGGACTAGTTAAATGAACAAGAAAATATACCAGTTACTGAAACATTTCATGAATACGATTTACTCATCGTACGATTTCAATTTCAGTGATTTAAAGGAGCTATGGCGCCGACGGTTAAAATACCGTTGCTCCATAGCTTTTTTTTGATTACCAACTTATACCATGGGAATCTTGATAATAAAATTATATGGTGTTATGATATGAGATAATAATCTCTATGAATGACATGACAAAAGGCAGGATAAAGGATGAAGATACTTAAATTTGGTCTCAAATACTGGAAAAAGAATTTGATCCTAGCGATCATAATTCAGCTTGTTAGTTATATAGCAATTGTTGCGGATTTATTATTACCTCTGATTTCTGAATTATTTATAGATTATATTATTACGGATAGCCATGGTTCAACCAAGGGGGTTTTTGCATTTCTTTTGAACGGAAAATATGGACAACCCCGTACCTTTGAATTGTTTTACCATATTGCTCTTGTATTTGGAATGCTATTAGCTACCCGGCTACTCCTCATATATATCAAAAATACTAGCTTACAACGGTTGGGACTAAGGATGGAGAC
>DUNZ01000108.1 GCA_012839085.1 Clostridiales bacterium | reverse complement strand
TTAAATTATTTAACAAAAGCCTACAATCCAATGTTTTTCGGACTTGTAGGCTTTGAGTTTATTGTTTAAATTCTTTCTGCTTATAAATTATCTGTTCATCAGACCACTGTGTATCTAGACTTTAAATCATTATGCATATACATTGGTAACAATCCATCATGTTGTAACCGTCCTACAACGATACCTGGATGAATATTAATATCATTCGCGAATTCTTTGATGCTTTTTAGGTCTAGCTTTTTGGGGGGCACATTAATAGCAGTACCCTTTTTATCGATGGAACAAATTTTTATTTACGATAATATCTAATTTAACTCATCTAAAGTCTTATAATAAGCAGGGAGGAATTCCTCCATGAAAATGTTGACTTCTTCTAATTCCATATCCTTTAATATCTGTACTAGTGACTTTTCTGCACTGAGAAACTCAGTATTGCCTGTTTTTCGTTCATCGATACATTTTATTAAAGCTGAGAGTTTATCTGCTGCCTTAACTAATTTCCACTCATAGCGATCCCCTTCCCTAGGAAAGAAATACTCCTCATAATGGTTTCTTAAATCATCTGGTAACATCCCCAGGAGTCTTTGTGCAGCTACCATTTCAACATTTTTAAATGCATCTTTTATTTCTTCATTAAAGTACTTAATTGGAGTAGGCATATCCCCTGTAATGATTTCAGGCGCATCGTGATAAATCCCGATGAGAGCCACCTTCTCAGCATTGGTCTGCTTACCCAAGCGTTCTCTACTAATAATCGCTAGAGCATGGGCAAGGATACTAACCTCGAGAGAATGCTCACTGATATTTTCTGTTTGTGAATTACGCATTAAGGACCAACGCTGAATCAGTTTCATCCTAGATAGCATGGCATAGAAATTACTCTCCACTTAAATCTCCCCCTCTGTTAGCATCCTCCAAATATTTTTTTATATAATATCCGGTATAGGATTTCTTATTCTTGGCAACCTCTTCTGGTGTACCCTTGGCGATTACAGTTCCACCCTTGTCTCCACCTTCTGGTCCAATATCTATAATATAGTCTGCCGTCTTAATTACATCCAGATTATGCTCGATTACAACCACCGTGTTACCACCTTCTGTGAATTTATGCAATATATCAATCAGCTTATGAACATCAGCAAAATGCAGACCAGTGGTTGGCTCGTCCAGAATATAAATGGTCTTTCCTGTACTCCGTTTGCTAAGCTCGGTTGCTAGTTTTATTCTTTGAGCTTCACCACCGGAAAGTGTGGTGGAAGGATGACCAAGACGCAGATAGGATAAACCAACATCATACAGGGTTTGCACTTTTCTACGAATGGAAGGGACATTTTCAAAGAAACGTAAGGCCTCTTCCACAGTCATATTGAGTACATCGTAAATGGTCTTTCCCTTGTAACGAACTTCCAGGGTTTCACGATTATAACGTTTCCCATTACATACCTCGCAGGGTACATAGATATCTGGTAGGAAGTTCATCTCTATCTTTAAGATACCATCGCCACTACATGCCTCACAGCGACCGCCCTTAATATTAAAACTAAATCGTCCTTTTCCGTAACCCCTCATCTTAGCATCCTGTGTTGCAGCGAAGAGTTCCCGGATTTGGTCAAACATTCCTGTATAGGTTGCTGGATTGGATCTAGGAGTTCTACCAATGGGTGATTGATCAATGTTAATTACCTTGTCCAGTTGATCAAGTCCAATCATGTCCTTATGCTTACCAGGAATACTTCTTGCCCGATTCAAATCTCTAGCTAATCGCTTATATAGAATTTCTGTTACTAAGGAGCTCTTGCCAGAACCGGACACCCCTGTAATACAGGTCATGACTCCCAAGGGAATATCCACATCAATATTTTTAAGGTTATTCTCTGAGGCTCCCTTAATGGTTAAATATCCTGTTGGCTTCCTTCTTATCTTTGGCACAGGTATCTTTATTCGACCACTTAAGTAGGCACCCGTAAGGGAATTGGGAACTTTCATGATTTCTTCCGCAGTACCTTCTGCAACCACTTCACCACCATGTTCCCCTGCCCCCGGACCAATGTCAATAATATGATCCGCTGCAAACATGGTATCCTCATCATGTTCTACAACAATAAGGGTGTTTCCCAAGTCTTTCAAATTTTTCAGAGTAGTTAGTAATTTGTCATTATCTCTTTGATGTAAGCCGATACTAGGCTCATCAAGGATATAGGCTACCCCTACTAAACCAGATCCTATCTGGGTTGCAAGACGTATTCTTTGTGCTTCACCACCGGATAAGGTTCCGGTAGCCCTAGCCAAAGTAAGATATTCCAAACCGACATTGATTAAAAAGCTAATACGTGCACGTATTTCTTTTAAAACAATATGGCCTATCTTTAGCTGTGTGGGAGTTAAGCTTAGGTTTTCCATAAAAACAGCCAAATCTCGGATGGAGTATTCCGTAATATCAGAAATGCTCTTACCACCAACCGTAACCGCTAAGGCTTCTTTTTTCAACCTTTTCCCCTTACATTCCTTACAGGGTGTTGTATTCATAAAGGTCTCATACTCTTGTTTAATGGTATCAGATCCGGTCTCCCGATAGCGTCTCTCCACATTTTTAATTAAACCTTCAAAGGCTACATCATAGACCCCCACACCCCGTTGTCCACGATAAACGACCTTAACACTTTTCCCATTGGTGCCATGGATAAACATATGCTTAATGTCTTCGGGTAAATCCTTGTATGGAGTATTTAAATCAAAATCATATTCTTTGGCCAAGGCCTCTAATATACACCTAGAATAACTTCCCTTATCCACAACGGATTGCCAGCCCGGTGCAGCTATGGCTCCATCAATCAGGCTCTTATCCTTATCACTAATCAATAAATCTACATCAAATTCCATTTTTATACCAATCCCATGGCATTCAGGACAGGCTCCAAAAGGGTTATTGAAGGAGAAAATTCTCGGTTCGATTTCTTCTATACTAATACTACAATCGGGACAAGCAAAATTCTGGCTAAATGTCATCTCCTCTCCACCGATGACATCAACAATTGCCAATCCTTCCGCCGTCTTTAAAACACTTTCTAAAGAATCTGCCAATCGCTTTTCAATACCTTCTTTAATCACCAAACGATCCACAATAATCTCGATATTATGCTTTTTATTTTTCTCTAATTTGATTTCTTCAGATAGTTCATATAGGTTTCCATCTACACGAACCCTAACATAACCACTACGCTTAGCCTGTTCAAATAACTTGACATGCTCTCCCTTTCGTCCCCGTACCACTGGTGCTAATAACTGTATTTTTGACCCTTGGGGAAGTCCCATGATTTCATCCACCATCTGATCGATGGTCTGCTTCTTAATTTCCTTACCGCACTTGGGACAATGTGGAATCCCAATTCTAGCGTAAAGAAGACGGAAATAGTCATATATTTCTGTCACAGTACCAACCGTTGATCTAGGGTTCCGGTTGGTTGATTTCTGATCAATGGAAATGGCAGGAGGTAATCCTTCAATGCTTTCAACATTGGGTTTTTCCATCATACCAAGAAATTGTCTGGCATAAGAGGATAGAGATTCCATATATCTTCTTTGTCCCTCTGCATAAATGGTATCAAAGGCCAAAGAAGATTTACCAGATCCACTTAATCCAGTCAATACCACGAACTGGTCTCTTGGAATTTCAAGGTTAATATTCTTTAAATTATTCTCTTTTGCGCCTCTAATTCGAATAAAATTTTTCTTATCTGACATAAATCTTGTCCTGCTACTTTCTTTTCAATTCTCTAATCAAACAGTTCCTAATCATAACTAAAATCTATAGCTTCTAATCTTTTCAGATTGCAATCTATTTAGATATCTTAAAGATATCTATAATTGTAAGTCTGTCATTACAAATCTTTAATTACAAATTTTCTTTATAAATCTCTAATTACAATCTAACGTTACACATCTATAATTGCAATCTATCCTACAAATCCTTAATTGCAAATTTTCCTTATAAATCTCTAATTGTTATCTAACGTAACACATCTATAATTGCAATCTATCCTACAATTTATTAATTGCAATCTATTATTCCAATTCTAATAAGTGTTTTTTTATCTCCACCATCTTATCCCTAAGCTCAGCGGCCTTTTCAAAATTCAATTCTGCTGCCGCCGTATGCATCTGTTTGGTAATCTTCTTAACCAGAGCTTCTAATTCCTTACGAGACATGGATTCCAGATCCTTCTCTATATCATTCACATTAGTATCAACTTTCTTAGAGATACTAATCAAATCACGAACCTTTTTCTTAATCGTAGTCGGTGTAATTCCATGGGCTTCATTATAGGCCTGTTGTATTTGTCTTCTACGATTGGTCTCTGAGATAGCTCTCTTCATGGAATCCGTCATTTGGTCTGCATACATGATTACTCTTCCTTCTGAATTACGAGCAGCCCTTCCAATGGTCTGTATTAGGGACGTCTCTGAACGAAGGAAGCCTTCCTTATCGGCATCCAGAATAGCAACCAAACCTACTTCTGGAATGTCCAGACCCTCTCTTAGGAGATTAATACCTACCAAAACATCAAACAGATCCATTCTCATATCTCTTATGATTTCTGATCGTTCCAAGGTATCAATATCGGAGTGGAGATACTTCACTCGAATCCCAACTTCCTTTAAATAAGTGGTTAAATCCTCCGCCATACGTTTTGTTAGAGTGGTTACCAAGACCTTATTCTTTTTCTCTACTTCTTTATTAATCTCACCTAACAAATCATCAATCTGCCCTTCCACAGGCCTTACAAATACTTCCGGATCCAGCAATCCCGTTGGTCGAATCACCTGTTCTACCCGAAGTAATTCATGTTCCTTTTCATATACCGATGGAGTAGCAGATACAAATAAGATCTGACTAATCTTGCTTTCAAACTCTGTAAAATTAAGGGGACGATTATCCAAGGCAGAAGGTAAGCGAAAACCAAAGTCTACCAGAGTCTGCTTTCTAGATCGATCTCCTGCATACATTCCTCTGATTTGAGGAATTGTGATATGGGATTCGTCTACGATAATTAAGAAATCATCGGGAAAATAATCCATCAAGGTATGGGGAGGACTCCCCGGCTCTAAACCTGTTAGATGTCTAGAATAGTTTTCAATACCAGAACAAAATCCCGTTTCTCTCATCATCTCTATATCAAAATTGGTCCTCTCGGAGATTCTTTGAGCCTCCAAAAGTTTATCTTCCCTTTTAAAATACCGAATTCTTTCTTCTAGCTCTACCTCAATGTTCTGTATCGCTTTTTCCAGTTTGTCCGGTGCAACAACATAATGGGATGCCGGAAAGATAACCATATGCTCTAAAGCACTTTTAATCTCACCGGTAAGAACATCGATTTCAAGAATGCGTTCCACTTCATCTCCAAAAAATTCAACTCTTAATGCCACATCTGCAGAGGAGGCTGGAAAAATCTCCAATACATCCCCTCGTACCCGAAAAGTACCACGTTTAAAATCCATATCATTTCTTGTGTACTGCATATCAATCAGTTTACGCATTACATCATCCCGGTCTCTTTCCATACCGGGTCTTAAGGATACCACCATATTCTTATAGTCAATCGGGCTACCCAAACCATATATACAAGAAACACTGGCTACAATTATCACATCATTCCGTTCGGTCAAGGCTGCCGTAGCAGAGTGTCTCAATTTATCTATCTCATCATTAATGGAGGAATCCTTCTCGATATAAGTATCCGTGGAGGGTACATATGCTTCAGGCTGATAGTAATCGTAATAGCTTACGAAGTATTCAACCGCATTCTCCGGAAAAAATTCTTTAAATTCGCCGTAAAGCTGGGCAGCAAGGGTCTTATTATGTGCAATGATAAGAGTTGGCTTTTGAATCTGCTGAATGACATTGGCCATCGTAAAGGTCTTACCAGATCCAGTTACACCCAGTAAGGTCTGGCATTGATTACCATCTCGAAACCCCTCAACCAGCTTACGAATCGCCTCAGGTTGATCACCGGTAGGTTGAAATTCTGATACTAATTTAAATTCCATTGGCACATTCCTCCTTACTATTCCCACATAATAGTCTATCCAATTCTATATGTTTCCGTTGTATTTAAAAATTATCTAATCCTTAAAGTAAATATCTACAATTCAATCTATGAAACGTTAGTAATTATAACATATGCAAAATGTAAAATCAATACAATTTTCGAATGTTTGTTCTATATTGGCATTAACTCAAAAAATTGGAGTAAACAATTGAAGAGATCTACTTCAATTGCTTACTCCTTATATTATGTCCAAAATAATCTTTCTAGTTTGATGCTTCCAAGATAACTGTAAAGACCGTATAATCCCCTAATCTCCAAGGGGGCTCAAATAAAAATTTCACCCTATATCGGTCACCGTCACGAATACGAATATCCTCATAATTTAACATAAAGCTCATATCCGGCCGTCCCTCTTCAGGATATAGCACTGTAATCGTTCTTTCTCCTGCTCTATATTGCTCCATAAATTTTTCTTCATATTGGTCAATGGAATCTACCATATAATCCTGAAAAACATAATATTGATATTTATCGCTGGTGCAAGAAGGATATCGCTTGGTCTCCCACTTATGATCTTTCATTAGAACTTCATCAGTAACCAAAAAATACTTATAGTCAATCATATCTTTCCTATCCGGTACCGGATCATCCCAAGTGGTATCCACATGGTACCATTCCCCATCAATCGCTACCATATTCCAAGCATGATTGACCTTTGAAATTAAATCCTCACCTTCTACAATGATAGAGTCAATCCCCAATAGCTCCATACATAATTGAAAGGTGTATGCATATCCTTGGCAAACAGCCTTACCTTCCCATAGAACACCTTCTTCCGAGAAATGTTCATCCTTTAAGGTTTGATTTAAATACTCATCGTATGCATATTCCGTGTTTAAGACGATATAATCGTGTACCGCCTTTATTTTATCTACATCCTTCATACCCTCAGCAATTATTAAATCCAAAATATCCTCTGCCCGTTCCTTTAAGCTGATAGAGCCTCTCGGTGGCAAAGTGGGGCTAGGTGTTGGACTTGGATTTGGCGTTTGGGTTGGTGCAGGATCTTGCCCTGTTTCAGCAATTTGCTCTGGTGTTGGGTTTTGTCTTGGTGCAGGATCTTGACTTGATTCAGCAATTTGCTCTGGTGTAGGGTTTTGCCTTGATGTAGGATCTTGCCTTATTTCAGAATTTTGCCCTGGTGTAGGACTTTGTGTTTGTTCCGAATTCTCACTTGATCCAGGTGACTTTGTTGGTGTAGAGCTTTCGCTTATATCGGAATTTTGCCTTGTTTCAGGATTTTCCTTAGATGTAGTCCTATCCGTTGTTTCAGAGTTTTGTATTGCTTCGGTAGCTGATGTTACCTCAGGGGTTTTTGTTACCTTAGAACTAGGTTCCTCCGATGGATTTTCTATCCATTCCTCATTGCTTGTGTTCTTTCCTGAAGGTATTGTTTCATTCTCTTTGTCAAGAAATGAGCAAGATGGCAATATCACGGTACTAAAAAAACTTACCATTAGCAAAAATACCCACTGCCGTAGTTTTTTAAGATTATGCAGCATGTCTTACCTCCCATGATTTTATAGCATGATATGTAATAGACCTTAATTTTAAAGATATCTCTAATACTATTTTTTACCATATATTTCAATCTTATAACACGC
>DUNZ01000107.1 GCA_012839085.1 Clostridiales bacterium | reverse complement strand
GAAACAGGGAAATAATATTTTTATCCTGCACCGTTGGTATTCTACAAGTAACAGTCTCTGCTAGTGTTTCTTCAAACCACTTATACTCAATAGACTCCTTATCTTCTTTCCATAATGACCAGAACTTCTTAGGTGTTCCAGTAGTGGCATACTGGGTTTCATTCTTGTTTGTAACCATGACAATCTGAACAAATTTGAATAGCTGTGGAATATGTTCTTTTCCCTGATTTCTAAGCATTTGGCTAATTCCCTGAGAGATAGAGATACTTGCTTTCTTACATTCAATCACCCCAAATGGGATACCGTTAATAAAACTAACAATGTCGGGACGTACAGTACCTTGTCCATCCTCTCGTTCCACCGAAAACTCTTCCACCACATGGAAAACATTGTTCTCAGGGTTCTCCCAATCAATATAGTTCAGATTAAAGGACTTCGTACCATCCATTTCAGAAAGACTTTCTGGATAGCTCCGGCCTAAAATTAACGAGTCATAAATCTTCTCATTGGTTTTAATTAAACCATCTGTTAACGCTTCATCAATATCAAGTATCGCCTGCTGAATATTCTTTTCTGAAAATTTATATGTACAACCCTTGAATTCAAAGCTATTAATGGCTGTTAATCGTTCGTACAAAATATCTTTAAGAACAACATTATACAGATTCCCTCGCATCTGCTCTGCTTTTTCCGGAGAAATGATGGTATACCCTATTTTACTCAAAACCTCCAGAGCTGGGATTTGGGATATATTCATTTCATCATATACCTTCCCTCTACTCACAGTATCACCTCTTTTCAATTTTCTTGGCTATACACTCTTACTATTCCTGTAAGTAAAAGTTGCATTAAGCCTTTCTTTTGAAGCTTGATTTCTTCTAATTCTTTTTGATTAAGCTCGATCACTTTATCAACTGTGTTTAGTACATTAGCAATAGCATCTTGTTCCTCAATAGATGGGATCTTTATTACGAATTCTTTTAATGAATTATACTTTAAAGAAAGTCGTGTCCCTCCTTGAGTCTCTTTTTGAATATGTTTATTAAAACTATAATCATTCATCAAATTCATTAAAAACACAGGATTAATCTTAATTGCCTCAAATACTACATATGCTGGACTGACAATACCGTTTTCATACTCCATCAATCTATTAAATTTAAAACTTCCATCATCACTCATTGTCCTATAAGTGAACTGCCCTTTCTTAATAATCTTGTAACCAATATTATTTGAGCTAGCAACACTTTTATTAAAGTATTCTTCCTGTAGAAAAATACCTTGTCTTGACGATGTTAATACTTGATATTGATTATTTTCAGTAGTTTTATCATTGATTTCTCTAATAACCTTACCTAATTTTACTTCTTTCCATTCTCCAATAAATCCAGGCAACCTTACTTTTCCAGTAAGTAACTTTTGCATCAGCCCCGTCTTTTGTTTTTTCTTTTCATCAATTAGCTTTTCTTTTAGTTCGATGGCTTTGTCCCACGTTGAAAGAATTTCAATAATTCTATTTTGCTCAAATATTGGAGGGAAGCTAAAACTATACTCCAAAAGCACACTATAATGAAGTCTCCTTTTTTCAATTAATGATCCTTCTGCATACTTGTTATAAAAGTGTAACATTCTAAATGACTGTAAAAAATATTCGATAAATCTGGGATTATAACCGTTTTTTATATAGAACGTATTATAATATGCTGAAACAGATACTGGATATCTTAACTTATGCAATGCTACAGCACCAAATCTAATATTCATTGGATTATAAACAAAATCATTTTCATATACTACTTTATAATTATCACCATCTTTAGTTACCAAATACTGTCTTTCGTATCTGTCAGTTTTTTCTACAATCCCTTTTTCAATTGTTAAACTAAATAATGGGTAAGTATCTTGATCCGTTGTATACTCTTTTCTTTCTTCCAAAATATCTTTCATCTTATTTTTTTCCCAATCAGATGGTATAATCCAGAAATCATCTTTTATAAAACCTTTAGGAGTATCTCCACGTAATATCATTTGATAGTTTGTTAAATAATCTCTCACGCTATTTCCCCCTTAAAAACCAAGTTCGTGAAGATACTTAGCTAACTGTGCTTCCACTTCAGCTAATTCTTCCTTGATGTCTGCTATGCTCTTGGCAACCTTTTCTATATCCACTAATTCTTCTTCTTCAAAAGTATCAACATATCTTGGAATATTCAGGTTATAATCATTCCCTTTTACTTCATCAATAGATGCAACATAAGCGAACTTTTCAACATCATCATAATTTTCATAAGCATCAACAATTCTTTGAATATCTTCTTCACGTAATTTATTCTGGTTCTTACCTTTTTCATAGTACTCATCACCAGATGCATCTATAAACAAAATATCTTTTCTGTCTCTGTTCTGCTTAAACACTAAGATACATGCAGGAATACCAGTACCGAAGAATAGATTTGCAGGAAGTCCAATTACAGCATCCAAAAGATTCATATCGATGATTTTCTTTCTAATCTTTCCTTCACTTGCCCCTCTAAATAGTACTCCATGAGGCAATACAACACCCATTCTTCCACCTTCTGATAATGAGTGAAGCATATGAAGAACGAAAGCATAATCCCCTTTTGACTTTGGTGGCACCCCCCATGAGAATCGCTTATATGGATCTAGAGATTCTTCCATTTTGAAGTTTTTATCATTACCTTCTCCTGCAAAACCTGACGCCCATTTATCAAGTGAAAATGGTGGATTTGCTACCACTACTTGGAACTTCATTAATTTATCGTTTTCCAAATGCTTTGGATTTGATAAAGTGTCTCCCCACTCGATTTTTGCATCATCAATATTGT
>DUNZ01000106.1 GCA_012839085.1 Clostridiales bacterium | reverse complement strand
ACACCCATGGTAACCCTCCTTTTATAGTTTTAACATAGAATTTTAAAATAGGTTTCAAAGATAGATTTTAAAAATAGGTTTCAAAAGATAGAATTTTAAAATAGGTTTCATAAGATAGATTTTTAAAATAGGTTTCATAAGATAGATTTTTAAATTAGTTCTAAAACTTAGCATTTTAAATTTGATTTTTAAATTAAAATTTAATCGGTTAAATTGGTAAGAATAATATTATGAGATAGACTTTTTCTTAATCTTTATCACTAGGAAATAGAAAATACATTCTAAGGGAAGTATTGGTAATTTTAATAAACAAGATATTTTATTGATTAAAATAAAAGTATATCTTAGATTAGTATTGGAATGATAGGTTGGAATCATACTTCTAACAGGGATAAGAAAATTTATCAAAGGTATTCTATTTTAATAGTCTTAATGTTATAATTTGGTTAATGTAAATTTGGAGGACAAAAAATTATGGATCAACATGTAAATGAAAATCATTCAGAGCTAAGTCGCAAAGATAAACAACAAAAGATATTTAGAGAGATTCGGAGTTGGGTTGTAATGTTGCTTAGTGCAATTGCTATGGCAATTCTATTAAATAGTACAATTATCGCCCAGGCTCAAGTGGATGAAAGCTCCATGGAGAATACTTTGTTTGATAATGAACGTTTAATTGTGGATAAAATAACCTATCGATTTACCAAACCCAAACGAGGGGATATCATTATTTTCTTGAAATACGAAAACAAAGGAAATATTTTAAGTGAAATTTTGCGAAGTGCAGAAAATTTATTTAACATTTTTAGAAAAAATCATGAAGAGGAATTACATAAGAGATTAGTAAAAAGGGTCATTGGAGTAGAAGGAGATGAGATTGATATTCAGGATGGATATGTCTACTTAAATGGGGAACCTTTAGAAGAACCATATGCCAAGGGGGATACCTTGTCCGGAGTCTTTCATCTACCCGTGAAGGTTGGTAAGAACCAATTATTTGTATTAGGAGACAACCGAATGGTAAGCTCCGACAGTAGAGAGTTTGGCTTAGTCGATATCCGCCAGGTTGAGGGGAAAGCAGTATTTCGAGTGTATCCATTGAATCAGATCGGTGTGTTGAAGTAAGGTAAGTTTCTTTTAAAAAAGGGGGATTTTCATGGTATTTGGCTTTTTGTTTTTTCAACTAATATTTATAGTATCTGGCATAGCTATTATTGTATTGTCGATTACTGCTTTGGTATTAGCCATAAAAGCTTTACAAATTTATATCCGGAAAAATAGTTAAGAAATTAGGTGGTTTATGCTTAAAAAGTTTAGTGATGCAAAACATGGTTGAGAGGAAAAATGGGAGAACCTCTTGTAAAGAAACCATGTTCTGCATCACTCTTTTTGTTATTATTCTATTATCCGATAAACCTTTCTATATGGGTTCCAGCATACCGGATACAGATGTCGGCAATTGCCATTGCCATTGCGAAGAAGGATAGTAGTATAATTAATGCGATGGCTGCTTTATCATAAGTCAATTTATCCTCTTCTTGCTGATTGAAGTTAGCTACTAGGATTTCAAGTCCTAAAAAGATAAAGATAATTGGCCATAATCGAAATATAAATTCATAGGTTAAACCTACAAAAAAGATATTTAAGAGAAATAGGATACCAAAGCTTATTAATAAAGCTCCTAAGGTAAAGGTTCCTACTCGACGTGTTTTCATACTGTGTTGCCTCCTTTATCTTCAAGGCTTCTGATTGGCTCATTCATATCTAATTCTCTTTTCTTGCCTCGAATTAAGTAAATTCCTAATACTATAATACCTATCCCAATACATAATTGAGGGAGGATATATATAAAATCACTTATGATATGTCTTACTTGAGCAGGTAGCCAATGTCTTATGGTTTGAAATAAGTTTTTCCAAAGTACTGATACCCCAATTACCAGGAAAGCAATGCCCAAAACATTTCTATATTTTTTCTGAAAGCTCTGAAATTTATCCTTGGGGATATCCGGTAGCAATAAATAATCATCCACTAGAGCATAGAATTCCTCATCCGGTGCTGAGCGTAGGTTATGGGTATCGAAAAAGGCAAAAAACCAGATAATGGGTAAGGAAAATAACAAGGTGCCCAGATTTAGCCAGGCGGATAGAAAGATTACGAAAAAGAAGATTGTCATTAAGCTAAGCCCTCTTTTCATAAATCCCATATACATCTGTCCGGCTCCCGGTAGCAGGGAAAATATAAAGGTAAAAAAACTATTTTTCTTTCTTTTCATGATTAAAAACCTCCCTATTGATTATGGAATTAGAAAAATCCAATATAGTACTGCTAATAGAATCCATATTTTCTCTTAATTGGCTTGTAAAGGATTTGGAATCCTCCCTTTCTTGTCGTTCATACTGGATTTCATCATGGTGGCTGGTCAAGTCCCTACCATTACTATAATTCATAGTAAATATTAATAATAATAAAGCTCCAATGGTTGCCATTCCCACTTTCAATCCATATAACCAAAGTTGCACTTGTTTGGAGTATTCTTTTGTTTTGGTTTTGATCTTTATATCAGGCCGATTTACCGTTTTGAGAATATTAGCCTTCATATCCCTGGGAGCTGGAATAATATAATCCTCCATAGAGTTAGCCAGGATCTCAGAACAAAAATCGCAGGAGCAGATATGTTCCAGAAACTCTTCTTTTTCTTCTAATGACATGGAAGCTTGCTGAAAAGCAAGTATTTCATTTTCACTTATGTGACCGATACGATTCATAGTTCTGCCTCCTTTCGATATTTTTTCTTCAGCATGGCCTTAGCACGATAAATCTGAGTCTGAACGGTCTTTAGATTCTTACCAGTCTTATCTGATATTTCAGCAGCAGTTCGCTCAAAATAAAAATAATCCAAGGCAACGTTTCGATAGGGTTCCTTTAGCTGAAGGCAATGTTGGTATAATTGTGTTTTCACTTCATGTTCTAAAGCATTTTCCTCTGGTGTTGGATTCTTGTCTAATTGGATTTGGAAGTAATTATCTTCCGTTGGTATACTCTTGCGTCTGGAATGTTTTAAATAATCCAAGCATTTGTTGGTCGCAATTTTACAAATCCAAGATTTTTCGTACTTGCGATCGAAGGTTGGAAGGTGTTGATAAGCGGATATAAAGGTTTCCTGTGCTAGATCTTCTGCATCATAATAATCATTTACTATTTTATAACAGATCGAGTATACCAGATTCTGATAGGTATCTATCAGATATTCATAGTATTCTTCCTTGTTGATTTTATCCGCCTCCTTTCACTCTTCACTATCTATAACGGTAGTAATCAAATAAAGTCTTCAATAATTTTTAATTTTTTTAAAATAATTATAAGTACTTAAATTTACTTTGAAATTCTAAGCTATCATTCATAATAACATGAAATCGATTTGTTGTAATTTGAAATATTTCTAGTATAATTAGTTTTGATAAGATTTGTCCGTATACTTGTGACCTTAGTCATGAGTAAGGCAATTGGTTAGAGGCCGTAAGCTAGTATGCGAGATTATATATAAAGGAGAAAATAAGTATGGACACTTTGGATTATATCATAAAATCAATAGAGAAACTGGTAAATATTCCTAGTCCTTCGGGGTATACCAAGGAGGTAATGGAGTTTGTTGAGAAGGAAGCCCTCAGCTTCGGCTTTTCTAGTGAATATAGTCAAAAGGGTGGCTTAATCATCACGGTTCCGGGAAAAAGGAATGAAACCATTGGATTATCCGCCCATGTAGACACCTTAGGAGCAATGGTTCGTTCCATCGACAAGGAAGGTACGCTAAAATTCACACTGGTCGGCGGATATACCATGCATAGCGTGGAGGGCAGCTACTGTAAGATTCATACCAGGGATGGTCGGACATATACAGGGACAATTCTCATAAAAAGCTCTTCTGTCCATAGCTATGATGATGCCAAGACATTGGAGAGAACGGAAAGAAATATGTTGGTACGAGTAGATGAAAGAATCCATAATAAAGAAGATGTACTGGCACTGGGTATTAACAGCGGTGATTATATTAGTTTTGATCCCAAATTTGAATTAACGGAATCAGGTTTTATAAAGTCTAGACATTTGGATGATAAAGCATCGGTAGCAGTTTTGCTGGGAATCTTAAAAGATATTTCAGAGACTGGTGATTTACCGGAAAGAAAGATAAAGATTCTAATCAGTAATTATGAGGAAGTAGGATTTGGTGCTAGTTGGCTACCAGAAGATATTACAGAGTTGGTTGCTATAGATATGGGAGCCATAGGAGATGATTTGAATGGTTCTGAGTATAAGGTGTCCATCTGTGCCAAAGATTCCACTGGCCCTTATGATTACGAACTAACCAGTCATTTAATCCGTCTTGCCACGGAAAATGAAATCGATTATGTGGTAGATATCTTCCCCCATTATGGGTCGGATGTTTCCTCAGCACTTCGTGGCGGGAATAATATCCGTGGTGCATTAATTGGCCAGGGGATTCATGCTTCCCATGGTATGGAAAGAACCCATAAAAGTGCCTTAGAGAATACCTTAAAATTAATCAAAGCTTATATAGGAGTTTAGAAGTAAAATCACCCCAAAGAAAATGAAATGCTTCCCTTTTTGTAGACCTGGTATTTGCCTTGTCTACTTAAAGAGAAGCCTATCAAAGATTTTTGGGGTGTTTTAATATTTAATTTTATGTTTCCTTCTGATGAATGATCTCGTATAATTGATGGATTGCATTATTTGCATCAACTTCATAATCCGGTATTAGGGGAAGATTTAGTTTGGAATCATCTATTCTTCGGAAGTATTTATAGGAGACGGTAAAATCTAATTTCGCATTTGGAGTTTGAAAATAAAGAATATCTCCATAAGAGGATGGCATATTTCCTGGTATTTCCCCGATAATTTCACCTATTTGGTTATCGGATAGGATGGTTGCGAACATCATTGCTGAACTGAAGGTTTGCGTGGAGGTTAATACATAGGTTTTTCCTTTGAAAACGAGATCCTCAATTTGTTTGTTCTTTGTTATACTTTTGGAATACTTCTTTAAAAATGGACCATAGCGAATATCGCAACCTCCAGTTATATAGTATTTTTCAATATTTAGATATCGAATAAACTCATCGGCTACCGATGAATTACCCCCTGGATTATCTCTGAGATCTACTGCGATATATTGAATATCATTTTCTTTCACCTCTGTAAAAAATTGTTTTACCGTATCCCGATAATAGGGGGTATTATCACAGCTGAGTAAGGTGAATATCCCTAGACTCTTTTCTTGATCAATGGTGTAGGATACAAAAGGGATATCATCGGACTCTTGATCACTGATTTCTTCTAAAGCAAAGGAATAAGTGACTTCCTCTTCTCCTTTCTCTGTAAGTATGGTAAGGGTTATTGGATTAGAGGGGTCTAAACCAATGAAAGCAAGGAAGGTTTTATAGGGGAGTTTTTGTGCAAACCTATAGAGTGCATAGCTTTCTAACTCATAAGAAAACTGCTCTTTATAAGTTTGATAAAGATTCTCCCAAGAAAGCCCGTTGATTTTAGATACAGTAAATTCCTGGAACGAATCATCCATACAGGATAAGACCCCATCTTCATAATGAAAGTTAAGAGGCAAGCGGTATGGTTCCTTGGTCTGATAACCAATATTTGTATGACCATCCTTTAGTTTTGATAGAATCCGAGCCGATGCTTGCCACAAATGTAAAACGGAAATTTCTCCATTTATTCCATCCATCTCTTTATCGTATTGCTCTTGAACTGCCTTGGGTATACCATCAAGAAAGGCGGGATGGCGTTCTTTGAGTTTGTTCATCAGAAATGAAATATCCTCCCTGGCTTCTTCAGAACTTAAGAGATAATCCAATGGTTTCGACGGTGATGAGGACCAAGTCCTTATGGTACCCCGGTAGGGATCGAGAAATAGTTTGCCGACAACAAATAAAATACCCAGAAGAAGGATGAGTCCTCCGATTAATTTTCCAGCAATTTTAAAAGATCTTTTCTTTTTCATGACTCCTCCAAAGATTATAGTAGTTCATAAATTCTAAAATCATCTTATCACAATCCAAAACTCAAAACAATTATATAAAGAATTAATTTCCAATTCAATAATAAAAACCGAAAAAAGGGGGTTGACATTATATCCCTATGTATGTATAGTGTATATAGACGATATATACGGTTATACACACCAATAACACTAGGCAAGGAGGTGGAGAATGGACATCATTATAAGTAACTCCAGTGATAAACCAATATATGAACAGATTACCATTCAGATTAAACAGATGATCATAAGTGGTGAATTACAAGCTGGTGATCTATTGCCTTCCATGCGAGCCTTAGCAAAGGAGCTACGTATTAGCGTTATTACAACGAAAAGAGCCTATGATGATTTAGAACGGGATGGTTTTATCTATACTGTAGTTGGAAAAGGTAGCTATGTAGCTAAGAAGAATATGGACTTTGTAAGGGAAGAACAGTTCCGACTTGTGGAAGAACATATATCAAAAGCCGTAGCGGAAGCAAAAGCGGGAGGCATTAAGCTAGATGAATTACAGGAAATAATGAAATTGATCTATGAGGAGGAATAATCATGATGGGAATAGAGCGAATTACCAATGCAATTGAAATTAATAATGTTACAAAACACTATAAAGACTTTTCCTTGAATCAAATTAATTTTACCGTACCCAAGGGAACCATTATGGGATTTGTTGGTGAAAATGGAGCTGGAAAGACAACAACCATAAAAGCTATTTTAGACCTAATTCATACGGACGAAGGCACTATAAATGTTCTAGGAAGGGATTCAAAAAATCTACCCAAAGATATAAAAGCCCAGATTGGAGTGGTATTTGACGGTAGTAATCTCCATGATAATATGAATGCAAAAAACATTAATTTTATAATGAAGAACATATATCCCAATTGGGAGGAGAAGGTATTCAATCATTATCTAATGAAGTTAAACTTACCCCAAGACAAGATATTCAAAGAATATTCCCGGGGTATGAAGATGAAGCTTTCCATAGCAATTGCACTTTCTCATCAATCGAAGCTTTTAATTTTAGATGAGGCAACCAGTGGCTTGGATCCCATTATCCGAGATGAAATTCTAGATATTTTCATGGAGTTTATTCAGGATGAAAATCACACCATCCTTTTATCTTCTCACATCATCAGTGATATTGAAAAGATTGCGGATTATGTCACCTTTATTCATAAGGGAAGGATTGTTTTTAGTAAAAGTAAGGATGATTTAATCTATCAACATGGTATTATTCGATGTCGTAAAAATGACATTAGGAACATAGATTCCTCATTCGTTGTTGGGATCCGAGAAAACGGATTTGGTGCAGAAGTTATGATTCATAGTAAGGATCGTTTTAAACGAATATACCAACAATTTGAGGTGGAGAAAGTATCCATCGAAGAAATTATGTTGTTTGTAGTTCGAGGGAAGGAGATGTTTGAATGATTGGCTTAATTATTAAGGATTTTATTAATTTAAAGCGTAATATTAAAGTTCTTGGATTTATTATACTTATATACGGTATATCCTCCTATATAATGAAAGATGCATCCTATTTTGGCTCTATATTTACTTTGGTATTCGGCTTATTAATGTTAACGACCTATGGATACGATGACTATGCAAAATGGGACAATTACGCTTTAACCTTACCCATAAATCGGAATGATATTATCCTAGCAAAATATATGGTTCTCCTATTACTTACATTCGTTGGAGCAGTTATTAATATACTCTTTACAGGACTTATGAGTGCAATACAAAATACCCATATGGATACCAATATGCTTCGGGATGCCTTAATAGCTGCTGGTTTAGGTTTCGCTTTAGTGATTTTGTTCTATTCGATTGTACTTCCTTTTATCACAAAGTTTGGAATCGAAAAAGCCCGAATTATTTGCATTTTGATATATGGCATTTTCTTTGGAATCTATATGTTTTTTAGAAACATTATACAGGAAGGAAATTCTCCAGTAGCTGCAAAACTGATACAAGTATTAGAAATTGTAAGAGAAAATGTATATATTATCCTTCCTGTCCTAGTAATTATAGCTGTAGTAATTTCATATATGGTTTCAGCAAATATTTATAGGAAGAAAGAATTCTAATATTTACCAATGGGTACACACCTTTCTTAAAATAATTCATAAATTGATTATGAATGAATATGAAGAAAGGGGAACCATATTGAATTACGAGAGCAAACAAGGTAGAAATAGATTTGAATATCCATTTTATAGGGTAGATGATAAAAAGGATAAAAAAGATAATAAAGATAATAAAGATAATAAAATCAGTGATCAACAATTTTTCCCCGGTGGTACACCTACACCGCCAAGACCCCCTGCAATGGATGGTGCACCTAGATCAGCACCTCCTAGTTTTACACCTGAAATGCCCGAAGAGGATCGCCAATTACTGGGGGAACCAGCTAGATTTGGAGCACAGCCTAGGGGAGGTTTTGGACCAAGACCTCCAATGAATATGAGAAGATGTCTAAACCGTTTCACCTATGTGTGGTTAATCAATGGAACTAATTTTTGGTTCTTTCCAATTAGGGTAGGTTTTCAGCAAGTAGAAGGTTTTCGTTGGAGACGTAACGGTTGGGTATATGAAAGAATTAATATGAGAAGAGTATTTACTTTTCGTTGTTTCTAATATAAATCAGATAGGGATGTTGCCAAGTGCAACATCCCTATCTGATTTATATTTGGATGTCTTTGTACTTGCCTATGAAAATGAATCATTTTTTACCCTAGATAATTTACTTACTCAAATAATTTCTAATAACTATATATAACAGTACAATCAGGGTGCAATTGTAAAATCGAAGCAGGAACTTCAGGAGTGATTGGTCCGTAAACGGATTTCATAACTATATCTTTTTTATCCGAACCGTTTGCAATTAACAAAATCTTTCTTGCCCTCATAATGGATTGAATTCCCATAGAGATGGCTTTTTTAGGAACCTCATCAATAGTATTAAAAAACCTAGCATTTGCCTGGATGGTGGACTCTTTTAATTTAACAACATGAGTGTCTTTTTCAAAATAGCTGTTAGGCTCATTAAAGGCAATATGGCCATTATGTCCGATACCAAGAAGTTGAAGATCGATGCCACCTAAGCTAGCAATTAGCTTCTCATAACGACTGCATTCCTCTTGGAGATCTTCGGCACATCCGTTGGGAACATTGGTGTTGTTCCTATCGATATTGATATGGTTGAATAAGTGGTGATTCATAAAATATCGATAACTTTGTTCATGATCTGTGGAGAGTCCGCAATATTCATCCAAATTAATGGTTCTTACCCTTGAAAAATCAAGATCGCCATTTTGATAGCCTTTCACTAAATTCTGATAAGTTCCTATGGGTGTAGATCCCGTAGCTAATCCAAGTACACTCTCTGGTTCTAATATAATCTGAGCAGATATGATATTTGCTGCCTTTCTACTTAAATCCGCATAACTTTTTGCTTCGATAAAATTCATGAGCAACCCTTCCTTACTTAAAATTTGGTTTTAATTACATAAAATCTATTATATTATATTATATTATATTACAATCATAAATCAAGTAGTTTAAAAAAGGTTGCTCATATTATTTTTAATAAATTTCTATAATAATATCAAATGTCGTCGTCTGAAAAAATATAGATTACTCGATATCAATATACCTACTATTATCAAAATTTGATCTTTGATCTAGTTTTGGGAATACAATTTTTAGGACGCCATTATCAAAAGAAGCCTTAAAGTCTTCTTCTTTCCGTTGATCACCTACATAAAAGCTTCTTTGGCAGCTTCCACTATAGCGTTCCCTATGAATGTATTTGCCTTTCTTATCTTTCTTTTCCTTACTTTCTTCTTTTCGAGCAGATATAATTAAGTATCCATTTTTAAGTTGGGCATGGATATCTTTTTTGTCATAACCGGGGAGATCGATTTCAAATTGATATTTATCTCCTAAGTCCTGTACATTAGTATTCATCCATTGGGATGCAGGACTAGCAAAGCGAAAAGGGAAGGAGAACCTATCATCAAAAAAGCGGTCATCAAAAAAGCGATCCATATAATTGTTGTCAAAAATTCTTGGTAAAAACATAATACATTCCTCCTTAAGAAATAATAATAGTAAATATAGTTACTAAGAACAAATAGATATGTTTTATTACATATATATGTTATCTTTGTTCTATATATAATATAACACGCAATATTTGTACTGTCAACAGGTGTCTGCTAATTTCAAAAATAATTCAAAATTAAAATTCTAGTTGATTTTGTAAATTTATGTGAGGAATAAATGGGAATAAAATTCGACTTTTTATAATATGTTGAAATATTTGCAATGTTTTTGTCAAAATTATCTATTGTTTTATAGTAGGCAAATGTTATGATATATTTATGGGAACTAGTAATTTAGTACTAAAGAATTTGGGATTATGGGCAACGATCATGGGAAGACAATCCAAATAATGTGAGAAGGGGAATAAGATGTTTAATAATGTAGAGGGTAATTCAGTGAAAAAAAATCCTATGGGGTTCGGTTCTAATGTTAGAAGTAAAATTAAGACTATAGTATTAGAAATGCTT
>DUNZ01000013.1 GCA_012839085.1 Clostridiales bacterium | reverse complement strand
GCAATCAAACGAATACGCTGTTCTGATGAAGCAATTGCTTCAAATTTACTCCACTTCTTTTTAAGTTCTTCTGCTTGCTTCTCAGCCAAATTCCTCGTAATCATTTCAATACGCTTATCAATAGCATTCCGATTTACTGTCTGTTCAACAAGTCTTCCTTCGTAGAGCAGTGGCACAATGGCACCATCTTCAACACCATCTTTAATAGTGTACTTGTGAATCATACGTCCACCGAACTTCTTCATGGTACTCTTATCTTTTTTCATCAAAGGTGTACCTGTAAACCCTAAATAACAGGCATTCGGGAATACTTTCTTCATTTTGATATTTAGTTCTCCATATTGGGTCCTATGAGATTCATCAATTAATACAAATATATTTTTTGACTTTACAGGTTTCTGATGCTTTGAAGCAGTATCAAACTTATGTACCAAAGATGTAATAATATCTGCTCCGTTATTGTTAATCAGCTCTACAAGATGCCTCCCGCTTATGGCTCTTTCGGCTCTCAGTCTCGAATGATTAAAGGTTTGATGTATCTGGCTATCTAGTTCGATTCGGTCTGTAATTACTAACACCTGGGGGTGAATATCGGCAAATTGAGATAAAATATATCTTGAAAGCATCACCATAGTTAGGGACTTACCTGAACCTTGAGTATGCCAAATAACACCTGATTGGCGATTACCATTCCTATCGGTTTCTTCTATGGTTCTAATGATTTCTTTGATAGCGAAATACTGTTGGTATCTTGCTATCTTTTTTACATTTTTATCATACAATGTGAAAAAACGTATAATTTCAATAATTCTTTTCGGATGAAACAGGGAAATAATATTTTTGTCCTGAACCGTTGGAATTCTGCAAGTAACAGTCTCTGCTAGCGTTTCTTTAAACCACTTATACTCATTAGACTCCTTATCTTCTTTCCATAATGACCAGAACTTTTTAGGTGTTCCAGTAGTGGCGTACTGGGTTTCATTCTTATTCGTAACCACGACAATCTGAACAAATTTGAATAGCTGTGGAATATATCCTTTCCCTTGATTTCTAAGCATTTGGCTAATTCCCTGAGAGATCGAGATACTTGCTTTTTTACACTCAATCACCCCAAATGGAATACCGTTAATAAAAGTAATAATGTCAGGGCGTACAGTACCTTGTCCATCCTCTCGTTCCACCGAAAATTCTTCCACCACATGGAAAACATTGTTCTCAGGATTTTCCCAATCAATATAGTTCAGATTAAAGGACTTCATACCATCCATTTCAGAAAGACTTTCTGGATAGCTCCTGCCTAAAATTAATGTGTCATAAATCTTCTCATTGGTTTTAATTAAACCATCTGTTAACGCTTCATCAATATCAAGTATTGCCTGCTGAATATTCTTTTCTGAAAACTTATATATGCAACCCTTGTATTCAAAGTTGTTAATGGCTGTTAATCGTTCGTACAAAATGTCTTTAAGAACAACATTATACAGATTCCCTCGCATCTGCTCTGCTTTTTCGGGCGAAATGATGGTATACCCTATTTTATTTAATACCTCCAAAGCAGGGATTTGAGATATGTTCATTTCATCGTATTCTTTAACTCTGCTCAAAGTATCACCTCTTTTCAACTTTCTTGAGTATTAACTCTTACTATACCTGTTAATAGAAGTTGCAT